>NZ_JAGQDD010000009.1:0-194508 GCF_018069845.1 Ideonella alba | reverse complement strand
CGGGGCAGGCGCCGGGCCGCGGCGCGGCACGTCCGCAGACCGGCGGCGGTGGCCGGCCGGCCGGCGGCGGCGCCTCGCGCCCGCGCGGCTCGGGCGGCCAGGGGGGCGGCGGCAGCGGCCGCCGTTGATCCAGCCCCCTGGGCACCGCCATTGGGTGGTGCCACACTCGCGGGAGACTCTGGCCTTGGCCCCCTCCCGATGAGCCTGCAGATCGACTTCCTCGGTGCCGCCGATTGCGTCACCGGCTCGCGCCACCTGATCGACTGGAACGGGCGGTGCGTGCTGCTCGACGCCGGTCTGTTCCAGGGCTTCAAGGTCCTGCGCGAGCGCAACTGGGCGCCACCGGGCTTCGATGTGCGCTCGCTCGACGCCGTGGTGCTCAGCCACGCCCACCTGGACCACAGCGGCTGGCTGCCGGCCCTGGTGCGCCACGGCTACCGCGGCCCCATCTACAGCAGCCCCGCCACCCGTGACCTGGCCGAGGTGCTGCTGCTCGACGCCGCCCACCTGCAGGAAGAAGACGCACGGCGCGCCAATCGGCATGGCTTCAGCCGCCACGCCAAGGCGCTGCCCTTGTTCACCCAGGCCGACGCCCGCAGCGCGATGAAGCAGTTCGTCAGCGTCACGCCGGGCCGCGCCAAGTCGCTGGGCGGCGGTCTGGCGCTGCAACTGGTGCCCGCCGGCCACTTGCTGGGCGCCTGCAGCGTGCTGCTCAGCCAGTCCGGCGAGCGGCTGCTGTTCTCCGGCGACCTGGGCCGCCAGGCGGACCTGCTGATGCCGCCGCCGGCCAACCCGCCCGAAGCCGATGTGCTGCTCATCGAATCCACCTACGGCAACCGCCTGCACCCGCAGGAGGACGACGTGGCCCGCCTGGGGGCGATCGTGCGCGACACCATCGGCCGCGGCGGCTCGGTGCTGCTGCCGGCCTTTGCCGTCGGGCGTGCCCAGGCCTTGCTGCTGGCCCTGCAGCGCCTGAAGAGCCACGGCGAGATCCCGGCGCGGCTGCCGGTCTTCCTGGACAGCCCGATGGCCATCGAGGCCACCGAGCTCTACCGCCGCCACCGCCAGCTGCTGCGCGTGCCCCAGGGCGAAATGGCGCGGCTGGTGGAACACGTGACACTGGTCACCACCGGCGCACAGTCGCAGCGCCTGGCACGCTCGCAACAGGCCGGGCGCCTGCCGGCGGTGATCATCTCGGCCAGCGGCATGGCCACCGGCGGGCGGGTCCTGAACCACCTCAAGGCGATGGCGCCGGACCCGCGCCATGCCATCGTCTTCGCCGGTTTCCAGGTCGGCGGCAGCCGCGGTGCGCTGATGGTGGGCGGTGCGGCCGACGTGAAGATCCACGGCGAGTTCATCCCCATCCGCGCCCGGGTGGAGCACCTGTCGGGCCTGTCGGGCCACGCCGACGCCGACGAGCTGATGGCCTGGCTGCGCCACCTGCCGCGGCCGCCCCGCCAGACCTACGTGGTGCACGGCGAGCCGGAGGCGGCCGACGCCTTGCGCCAACGGATTGCGCGCGAGCTGGGCTGGGCGGTGCGGGTGCCACCGCAGGGCGGACGCTTTCTGCCTTGATGAGCCTGCCACTGGCCGACGGCCCCCTGGCCGGCGCCGCGGCGGCGCTGGGCGTGGGCCTGCTGGTGGGCCTGGAGCGCGAGCGGCGCAAGGGCGAGGGGCCCGATCGCCAGGCCGCCGGCATCCGCAGCTTCACCGTGGTGGCCCTGCTGGGTGCGCTGGCCCAGGGTCTGTCGCAGGCCCTGGCGGCGCCGGGTCTGTTGCTGCTGGGCGGGGCCATGGTGGGCGCGCTGGCGGTGGCGGCCTACTGGCGCAGCGCCGCACGCGACCCCGGTCTGACCACCGAGTTGGCGATGTGCGCGACCTACCTCATCGGCCTGCTGTGCATGAGCGCGCCGGCCTGGGGCGCCGGGGCCGGCGCGCTGCTGGCCCTGCTGCTGGCGGCGCGTGGCCGCCTGCACCATTTCGCCACCCGGGTGCTGACCGAGCATGAGCTGCACGACGGCCTGCTGCTGGCCGCGCTGGCCCTGGTGGCGGTGCCGCTGCTGCCGGCGGGACCGCAGGCCTGGCTGGGCGGCGCCGATCTGCGGCGCCTGGCCGCGCTGGTGCTGCTGATCCTGCTGCTGCAGGCGGTCGGCCATGTGGCGCTGCGCCTGTTCGGCGCGCGCACGGGGCTGGCGCTGTCAGGGTTCCTGTCCGGCTTCGTCTCCAGCCTGGCGACGATCGCCTCGATCGGCGCCCGGGCGCGCCATGGCGACGTGCCGCTGCGCGCCGCCCAGGCCGGCGCGCTGGCGTCCAGCGCCGCCACCTGGATCCAGTCCATGATGATCCTGGGCGCCATCGCCCCGCCGCTGGCCTGGCTGCTGCTGCCGGCGGCGCTGGCCGGCGCTACCGTCGCCTTGGCGCTGGTCGCCTGGCTGAGCCTGGGCGAGGCGCCCACCGAAGCGCGCCCGCCGGCGGACAGCGCGATGCTGCGGGTGCGCGAGGCCGCTGCGGTGGCCCTGATGATCGTCACCGCCACGCTGCTGCTGGGCGCCGCCGGGCGCTGGCTGGGCGAGCGCGGCGTGGTGGCCGGTGCCGCGCTGGCCGGCGTGGCCGACGCGCACGCTGCCATGGCCGCGCTGGGCGGCTTGTCCTCGGGTGGTCTGGCCCCGGGGACGGCGATCTGGGGGGTCTGGGCGGCGCTGCTGTCGAACAGCGCGGTGCGCGCGGTGGCCGCGCTGGCCAGTGGCGGCAGGCGCTTCGGCGCGCTGGTGGGGGTCGGCCTGGCGGCCCAGCTGGCCGCCGCGGCGCTGGCGCTCTACCTCAGATGAACTCGCCCTGACGCATCCACTTGGTGGCGACCCATTTCTCGCCAGCGATCACCGGCGCGCCGCCGTGCAGCGTGCGGGTGGCCGAGTGGGGGCGGTCGTAGCTGAAGAACACCGCGTTGCCCTTGCGCGGCGCCACGTACAGCCCGGCGTCCGGGAAGGTGGTGCCGCCGCCAGCCTCGGGCGTGTTCAGGTACATCACCAGCGTGCCCACGCGCTGGCCGCCGCGCGCCAGGATCGTGGCGGTGCCGGGGTGCGAAGGATCGAAGTAATCGTAGTGCGGCTCGTACTGCGCGCCCGGCCGGTAGTGCAACACCTGCAGCCCCTCGCCGTTCTCGACCGGCCAGTTCACCAGGGTGGCGATGCGCCGCTCGATGCGATCGCACAGCTCGTTCTCGGCGCGCTGGAAGAACATGCCGTCGCTGGTGCGCACGTCATTGACCTCGGAGCCGCCGGTCAGGTTGACCACGGTCTCGCTGCGCGCCATGCGCGGCGAGGCCAGCGCCACCAGCTGGTCGCACTCCTCGTCGGACAGGAAGCCGCCGAAGACCACCACCCGCGGCAGCTTGCTGGTCATCAGCACCTGCACCTGGCGGTCACCGGCCCACAGCACGGTGGGCTCACCGGCCAGGCTGGGCTCGGGCACCGCGGTGGCCTGGGGTTCGGGCTCGGCACGCCGGGCCACCTGGGTCGTCCGGGCCGGCGCCACGGGCGTGGGCGCCGGTGCGGCCGCCGAGGGGCTGGCCAGGTGCTGGGCCAGGGTGTCCTCGAGGGCGCGGATCGCCACGTCCTCGTTCCAGCCGGCGGCCTGCATCGCGGCCAGCACGTCCTCGGGACGGCAGCCGGCCTGGGCCTGGGCGATGATCCACTGGCGCAGCTGGGGCGTCACCGCCTGCTGGGCCGACTGTTGTCCGGTCGAGGTGCTCGCAGCCATGGACCGATATTGTGTCAGCGTCGGCGAAAAACCAGCCGTTTCTCGTCCGACACCCCTTGATCGAAGGCATAGCCGTCGGTGTCGAAGTCGCGCAGCTGCGACACCTTCTCCAGCCGGTGCTGGATCGCAAAGCGCGCCATCATGCCGCGCGCCCGCTTGGCGAAGAAGCTCACCACCTTCCACTGGCCGGCGCTCCAATCCTCGAACTGGCAGTCGACCACGCGGGCCCGCAGCGCCTTGCGCGGCAGCGCCTTGAAGTACTCCTGCGAGGCCAGGTTGACCAGCACCGGCGCCTTCTCGCGCGCCTGCCAGGCGTTGAGGTGTTCGGCCAGCTGCGTGCCCCAGTAGCCGTACAGGTCCCTGGCGCCGGGCGTGGCCAGGCGGGTGCCCATCTCCAGCCGGTAGGGCTGCAACCGGTCCAGCGGCCGCAGCACGCCGTACAGCCCCGACAGGATGGCCACGTGCTGCTGCGCCCAGCGCAGATCGTCCACGGCCAGCGTGCCGGCCTGCAGGCCTTCGTAGACATCGCCGGCAAAGGCCAGCGCCGCCGGCCGGCTGTTGTGCGGCGTGAAGCGGCTGCGCCAGGCGGCATAGCGCGCCACGTTGAGCTGGGCCAGCGGGTCCGACAGGTCCATCAGCGAGGCCACGTCCGCCGGGGTCAGCGTGCGCAGCACCTCGATCAGCGCGGCGGCCTGCGGCACGAAGGCCGGCCGGGTGGCCAGCGCCTCGACCTGCGGGTCCAGCGGGGTCTCGTAGTCCAGCGTCTTGGCGGGCGACAGCACGAAGAGCATCAGTCCTCCCGCTCGTCGTCGTCGGCGCCGCCCTGGCCCGGCGCCGCCCCCATCGCCTGGGCCCAGGTGCGCGCCGGGATGTGGCGCGACAGGCGCAGCAGCGCGCTGCGCAGCAGATGGGTGTCGATCTCGTGGCCGATGCCGCTGGCGATGTCGATCGTCGCATCGCCGCCGATCGCCGCCAGCCGCTCGATCGCCTGGCGGGCATGCTGGACCGGGATCACCGCGTCATCGGCGCCGTGGAAGAAGTGCAGCGTGGTCATGCGCGGCGCCAGCGTGGGCAGGGTGGCGTAGCGCCCGGCAAAGGCCAGCACGCGGCCGACCAGGCCGTCGTGGGCCTGGGCCAGCTCCAGCGCGCAGATCGCGCCCTGCGAGAAGCCCACCAGCGCGGTGGCCTGCGGGTCGACCCCCGTGGCCTGCTGGGCGGCGCGCACCAGATCCGACAGCGCCGGGATCACCGCGGCCACGCGCTGGGCCCGGTTGCCGTCGTTCGCGCCCAGGATCGAGAACCACTGCCGGCCGGCCCCCCCGCCCGGGATGCCATCAAAGGGCTCGAAGCCGTCGAAGGCCAGCACCGCGGACTGAGGAAAGGCCTGGTGGAGTTGCTCAGCCAGCGGCGCCAGGTCGGCCGCATTGGCCCCCACGCCGTGAAAAAGCAGGAAGAGTTGCTGCGGCGCGCCCTGCTCGGGCAGCCAGCGCAGGGTGTTGATGGTGTCATCCATGGCGACGATTGTGCCGCCGGCCCCGCGACAGCGCGTTCAGCGGGCTTGAGCGCTGCGTTCGGGCAGCGGCGGAAACAGGCGCTCGCCGTTGTCGAAGGCCACGGCCCGCGCGGTCTCGGGCGACAGGCCGCCCAGCCAGCGCCGGTAGTCGCGCATCAGGCCCGCGTAGGCCTCCCAGCGGCCGTTGACCCAGGTGTCGGAGCCGATCAGGAAGCGCTGCGGGTAGCGCTCGATCAGCGCCTTCCAGGGTGGGCACAGCTGGCCGTCGGCGCAGACCAGACCGGGCCGGTACGAGAGCTCGCCCACCAGGCCCGGGTAGCGCTCGAACAGCGCCGCCACGCGCTCGGGGGCGGCGCCGCCGTCGATGCCGGTGTGCGCCCAGACCATGCGCAGGCGCTGCGCAGCGGTGGGCGTGGCGGCCATCAGCAGCTCGACCGCGGTGTCGTCGCAGTGCGCCATCACCACCAGGCCACGCTGCTCGGCCAGGGCCATCAGCTGCTGCGCCACGGCGCCACGGGCATCGGCCGAGCGGTACAGGTGAAACTCGCCCAGACCGCGGAACGGGCCGGCGGCGGTGCCGCGGGCCAGCTCGGTCTCGACCATCGCGGCGATGCTCGGGTCCTCGAACCAGTGGTCGTAGTCCTTGCGGTCGCGGTACAGGCGCACCAGCGGCACCACGCGGATGCCGGCCTCGCGCAGGCCGGCGTCGCGCGCCAGCACATGGGTGCCCTCGTTGGGACGCGAGTTGGCCAGCAGCGTGCGCACGCCGGCCTCCTGCAGCCGGCGCCGCACGTCGGCCGGTGGATGCGGGCCGGCGCGGCCGTCCCAGGCCTCGACGTTGTAGTGCAGGTGAGCGTCGAACAGCGGCCCGCTGTAGTCGGCGGCCAGCACCGTCAGCGGCAGCAGCAACCAGGCGATGATCAGGCGGCGCATGGGCGGTCTGCGCTCAGCCGGCCAGCACCGCCCGGCCCACCACCACCCACAGCGCCAGCAGCGTGACGTTGCTCAGGCCGAAGACCAGGAAGCGGTGCATCACGCGGTTGTAGCTCAGGTGGATCAGGCTGTGCAACAGGCGCAAGCCCACATAGGCCCAGGCCAGCGGCGGCGCGGCGGTGGGCACCGGCGGCGTCACCCAGGCCAGCAGGCACACCACATAGAACAGCAGCGGCAGCTCCAGCAGGTTCATGTAGTTGCGGTTGGCCAGCAGGGCGCGCGCCGGCACCTGCGGGGACTCGCCCAGCGTGTACTCGCGCGGCGACACACCGCCGCGCACGCGGCTGAAGGCCACGTAGAGCAGCACCAGGCCGGTCCAGCCGGCCAGCACGAACACCGGGATCAGCAAGGCGGTGTCACGCATCGGGGGCTTGCAGAGGCTCACGCAGCTGGAACACATTGCCCTCGGGGTCCATCGCGTGGGCGATGATGAAGCCGGGGCCGGACCAGCGTTCGGCAAACAACTCGCCACCCAGTCGCTGGATCAGCGCGCCGGCCTGCGCCAGATCGGCCACGCTGAAGAAGAACTTCAGCGCCGTGTCCTCGCGCCGCTGCGGCGGCGTGGTGACGGTGATCTGTGCGGCGATGGGCGCGGGGATCGCATGCACCAGCAGCTGGATGTCCGCCGATTGCAGCACCCACAGCTCATCGGCCTGGTGCAGCTGGCGCATGCCGGCCACGGCCTCGTAGAAGGCCGCCAGCCGCGGCGCATCGACCGCGTAGATGAACAGGCCGGCGCGGGCGGGTCCGGACATGGCGTGCGGCTCAGGAGGGCCGGCAGCGGCCGGTGGTGACGGTGCGGCCGTCGTCACACTCGGTGATGACCGCGCGCGGCGGTGGCGCCGAAGCGGCCACGGGTGCGGCGCCGGCGCCCCGCGCGCGCAGCACCAGCTTGTGGGCGCCGCGGTCACAGCGGCCGACCTCACGGCCTGGGGCGGCCGGCTCGACGATGTCGATCTGGGCATCGGCCACGCCATTGGCACGGTAGCGGCCCAGCACCTGCTCGCGCAGGTCCTCGCAGCTGACCGCACCGGCCCAGGCGGGGGCCAGCAGCACAGCCAGGGGCAGGAGGCAGGCAGGGCGCATGCCGCGCATCTTAGCCGCCCCCGAAGCGCCGCCCCGAGCGCTCGCGCGCCTTGCGCGCCTCGACCTCGCGGTCCTTGGGCGGCGCGTTCGTCACCAGACCGGCGATCAGCGTGCGCGCGGCGGCGGCCACCTCCTCCACCGCACGCTCAAACGCGGCTTCGTTGGCCTGCGAGGGCACGGCAAAGCCGCTGAGCTTGCGCACGAACTGCAGCGAGGCGTCGCGGATTTCCAGCTCGGTGGCCGGCGGCTCGAAGTTGAACAGTGTCTTGATGTTGCGGCACATCGCAGAGCCCTCCAGCGCACAGGCTAGCGGAAATCCCGGCTGCGCGACGCCAGCCCCTGCAGCAGCGCGGTGTGGTCGACCAGACGCTTGGCAATCAGGTGGCACACCGCGCCCTCCTGCTGCCAGACGCCGTAGACGGTCAGCAGCCGCGCCGCCAGCAGCGGCCGGCGCTGGGCCAGCGCCACCTGCGGCCAGACGATCACGTTGATCGCGCCGGTCTCGTCTTCCAGCGTGACGAAGACCACGCCCTTGGCGGTCTCGGGGCGCTGGCGGTGCGTGACCAGGCCGCTGGCGCGCGCCAGCTGGCCGTGGCGGCAACCGGCCAGATCGGCGGCGCGCAGCACCTTGTAGGGCGCCAGCGCGTCGCGCAACAGCGCCAGCGGGTGGGTGGCGAGCGACAGGCCGGTGCGGCGGTAGTCGGCCAGCAGGGCCTCGCCCGCTGTGGGCCTGTCCAGTTGCGGCGGCTCGGGCTCGTCGGTGCGGGTGTCGGCCAGCACCGCGCCGGGGCGCGTGTCGATGCCGGCCACCGCCCAGGCGGCCTGGCGGCGGTGGCCGGCCAGCGCGGCCAGGGCGTCGGCGTCGGCCAGGGCCTGCAGTGCGCGGGCGTCCAGCGCGGCGCGACGGGCCAGGTCTTCGACGCTGTCGAAGGCGCGCTCGGCGCGTGCGGCCACGATGCGCTGCGCCACCGCCTCGCCCAGGCCGCTGATGCGCGTCAGGCCCAGGCGCACCGGCCACAGCGCGGCATCGTCCGCAGGCCGCTCCAGCGTGCAGCCCACCTCGCTGGCCAGCACGCACACCGGCCGCACCGCCACGCCGTGGGCGCGGGCGTCGCGCACCAGCTGCGCCGGGGCGTAAAAGCCCATCGGCTGGCTGTCCAGCAAGGCCGCCAGGAAGGTGTCCGGATGGTGGTGCTTGAGCCAGGCGCTGACCCACACCAGCAGCGCGAAGCTGGCGGCGTGGCTCTCGGGGAAGCCGTATTCGCCGAAGCCTTCGATCTGGCGGAAGATCGCCTCGGCGTACTCGGGCGCATAGCCCTTGGCCACCATGCGGCCCACCAGGCGCTCGTGGAACGGGCCCAGGCCGCCCTTGCGTTTCCAGGCGGCCATGGCGCGGCGAAGCTGGTCGGCCTCGCCGGGGGTGAAGTCGGCCGCCAGGATGGCCAGCTGCATCACCTGCTCCTGGAAGATCGGCACGCCCAGCGTGCGCTCGAGCGCCTGGCGCGCCTCGTCGCTGGGGTAGCTGACCGGATCCTCGCCGCTGCGCCGCTTCAGGTAGGGATGCACCATGCCGCCCTGGATCGGGCCCGGGCGCACGATCGCCACCTCGATCACCAGGTCGTAGAAGCAGCGCGGTTTCAGGCGCGGCAGCATGCTCATCTGGGCGCGGCTCTCCACCTGGAACACGCCCACCGAATCGCCGGCGCAGAGCATGTCGAACACCGCCGGGTCGTCGTGCGGCAGCGCGCTCATCGGGATGGCGGCGTGCTCGGGCGCCTCGCCCCAGCGCTGCAGCGGCCAGCGACCGGGCTGCTTGACGGCCAGCCAGGCCAGCGCGCGGCGGATGGCGCTGAGCATGCCCAGCGCCAGCACGTCCACCTTGATCAGGCCCAGCGCGTCCAGGTCGTCCTTGTCCCACTGGATCACCGTGCGGCCGTCCATCGCGGCGTTCTCCACCGGCACCAGGCGGGCCACGTCATCGGCGGCGATGACGAAGCCGCCCGGGTGCTGGCTCAGGTGGCGTGGGAAGCCGCGCAGCAGCAGCGTCAGTTCGGCCCACAGGCGCGACAGCGGCGCGTCGGGGTCGAAGCCGTTTTCGCGCAGGCGTTCCGGCGCGATCGTTTTGCCGTCAAACCATTGCTGCGAGCGCGACACAGCCTCGATGCGGTCGAGGTCAAAGCCCAGCGCCCGCCCCACATCACGCAATGCCGAGCGGCTGCGGTAGCTGATCACCACGCCGGTCAGCGCGGCGCGCTGGCGGCCGTAGGTGCGGTAGAGGTGCTGGATCACCTCCTCGCGGCGCTGGTGCTCGAAGTCGACGTCGATGTCGGGCGGCTCGTTGCGCTCGGCACTGATGAAGCGCTCGAACAGCAGCGTGTGGCGGCTGGGGTCGACCTCGGTCACGCCCAGGCAGAAGCACACCGCCGAGTTGGCCGCGCTGCCGCGGCCCTGGCACAGGATGCCGCGCGCGCGTGCCCACTGCACGACATCGGCCACGGTCAGGAAATAGGGCTCGTAGCGCAGCTGGGCGATCAGTGCCAGCTCGTGCTCGATCTGGGCACGGATGGCGGGCGGCACGCCCTGGGGGTAGCGGGTGGCGGCGCCGGCTTCGGTGCGAGTGCGCAGCCAGCTGGTGGGCGTGTGGCCGGCGGGCACCACCTCCTGCGGGTACTCGTAGCGCAGTTCGGCCAGCGAGAAGGCGCAGGCCCCGGCCCAGGCCACGCTGGCGGCCAGCCACTCGGGCGGGTAGAGCGCCTGCAGGCGCTGGCGGCTGCGCAGATGGGCCTCGGCATTGCCCTCCAGCGCCAGGCCGGCCTCGGCCACGGTGCAGCCCAGCCGGGTGGCGGTGAGCACGTCCTGCAGCGGCTTGCGCGCGCGGCTGTGCATCAGCACGCCGCCGGTGGCCAGCAGCGGCAGGCCGGTGGCGGCGGCCACGGCTTCCATGGCCTCGACCAGTTCGTCGTCGTGGCGGCGGTGCAGCAGCGGCACGGCCAGGCCACAACGCCCGGGGCCGAACCAGGTCTTGAGCCACATCGCCTGGGCGAACAGCGGCTCGAAGCGCGGCGGCTCGGCCGCATCGGCCGGCGGCAGCAGCAACGCGCGGCACTCGGGCAGGCCGGCCAGGTGCGGCGCGTGCGGCACCCGGCCCTCCAGGTCGGACGGATGGGCCAGGTACTGGCCCTTGGCGGCGCGCCGGCGGCACACGGTGATCCACTGCGACAGGTTGCCGTAGCCGCGCCGCGACTGCGCATGCAGCAGCAGCCGGGCGTGCGGCTGCGGCGCGGCGCCCTGCTTCGCGGCGGGCAGGTGCAGCTGCATCTCGGCGCCGATCACCAGATGCAGACCCAGGCGCTGCGCCTCGACATGGGCGCGCACCACGCCGGCCAGCGAGCACTCGTCGGTGATCGCCAGCGCGCTGTAGCCCAGCGCATGGGCGCGCTGCACCAGCTCCTCGGGGTGCGAGGCGCCGGTGAGGAAGCTGAAGTTGCTGCGGCAGTGCAGCTCGGCGTAGGCGGACAGCATGGGGACGACAGACCGGGGACGAATACTGTATATTCATCCAGTCTTTATCGCCAGCACCACTCACGGTACAAGCCCGCCATGCTGCGCCGCCGCCCTGCCCTGCTCGCCCTCGCCAGCCTGCTGCTGACCCTGGCCAGCGCGCTGCTGGGGGGCTGCAGCACGGCCACCCTGGTGGGCACCTGGTGCAACCCCGAGGGCAGCGGCTGCTGGGCCTGGGACCGCTTCTCGGCCGACGGCCGCTTCGAGGCCTGCGGCCGTGCGCTGGACGACCCACTGCCCTTCCGCGGCGCCGGCACCTGGACGGTGCAGGGCCAGCGCATGTGCTACCGGGTCGAGCAGGCCACGCCCAATTTCTGGCTGCCCCCGGGCCAGCGCTACTGCACCGACATCGTCGCGCTGGACGATCGGCAACACCGCTACCGCGACCTCGACACCGGCGCCGAGTTCACACTGCACCGCGTGCCCGACACCCAGCGCCACTGCCCCGATGGAGCCCCCGGATGAGCCTGCCCGATGCCGCCACCACCCGCCAGGTCCTCGAGCGCCACTGGGCGCTGGCCAACGCCCGCCAGTGGGAGGCGTTCGCCGAGCTGCTGGCGCCGGGTCTGCGCTACGAGGTGCCGCAGACCCGTGAATTCGCCGAGGGCGGCCACGCCTACCTCGAACTCTTCCGCACCTGGCCCGGCGATTGGCGGGCCGAGGTGCGCGACCTGGTCTGCGACGGCCCGCGCGCCGTCTGCCGCATCGACTTCCACGTCGACGGCCAGGTGATGACCGGCATCGGCTTCTTCACGCTGGACGCGCAGCAGCGCCTCACCGAGGCCATCGACTGGTGGCCCGAACCCTATGAGCCGCCGCCGCGCGCCACCGCGCTGCTGCGTCGCCGGCCATGAGGCCGCATCATCCTCCACGAGGGGGATGGCGCGATCCCGCCCGCGCACCAGAATGGGCTGCATGCGCCTGGAGCCCTATTTGTCGGTCGATGACCTGCCCTTCAGTGCCACGCCCGACGAGGTGCGCGAACGCTGCGGTCCGCCCGACCATGAAGGCATCAATGCCGTCGCGCTGCACGAGCTCGATTACGGCCACGTGGTGTTCCGCTTCCAGGCCAGCGGCCGCCTGGAAGAGGTCACCAAGCCGAGCGCGGTGCTGCACCTGGGCGCGCTGGCCGTGCCCTTCGCCACGCTGGAGAGCTTCATCGCCACCCAGGACCCGGACGCCTTCGTGCGCGCCGGCTACGTGGTCAGCCCGCGTTTCGGCCTGGCCTTCGTGCCGGGGCAGCCGCCCTGGGTCACCGCACTGGCCCGGCACTGCATCGCCACCTGGCGCGCGATGGCGCCCTGAGCCGGCCGCCTCGCGGGGGGCCACCCCTTGAGCCCGCCGCCGCGCTTCTTCGCCCAGGCCGCGGACTTTCGCGCCTGGCTGATGCAGCACGCCGCCACCGCGCCCGAGCTGGTGGTGGGGTTCTGGAAGGTCGACTCCGGGCGCCCCAGCATGAGCTGGCCCGAATCGGTGGACGAGGCGCTGTGCGTGGGCTGGATCGACGGCGTGCGCCAGCGCCTGGACGAGCAGGCCTACCGCATCCGCTTCACGCCGCGCCGGCCGGGATCGGTCTGGAGCGCGATCAACATTGCCAAGGCCGAGGCGCTGATCGCCGCGGGCCGGATGCAGCCGGCCGGGCTGGCCGCCTTCCAGGCCAGGCGTGAAGACCGCTCGGTGATCTATGCCTACGAACAGACCGACACCGCGCAACTCAGCCCCGACGAGCAGGCCCGCTTCCAGGCCCACAGCGCGGCCTGGGCCTACTTCAGCGCCTGCCCGCCGGGCTACCGCAAGACGCTGCTGCACTGGGTCACCACGGCGCGTCAGGCAGCCACGCGGGCACGCCGCCTGGACACGCTGATCCAGGCCTGTGCGCGCCAGGAGCGCCTGCGATGAACCCCGGCATCCCCCCATGTCGCAGCGCGCCGGGCGCAGCATCCGGTGCGACACTCATCGCCATGCCACTGCCCCCCATCCTGCGGCCCATCGGGGTCGGTCTGCTGCTCGACGTCGTGCTGCGCCTGGGCGCGGTCAGCGGCGCCGGCCTGGCGCTGCTGATGGGCAGGTTCCTGCTGGCCGCGGTGCTGGCGGCGGTGGCCCTGGGCATCACGCTGCGCCTGTGGCGGGCGCGGCGCCTGTCCCGGCCCGGCGCCCGCCGCCCATCGGCCTTTGTCCGCTGAGAGGAGCCCCCCATGGCCACGGTCAGACCCGGAGACGGCAGCGCGCTGCTGGTGGTGGACATGCAGGTCGGCGTGGTCGCCGATGCCTGGGACGCGGTCGGCGTGCTGGAGCGCATCCAGGGCCTGGTGCGGCGCGCGCGCAGCGACGGCGTGCCGGTCATCTGGGTCCAGCATGCCGACGATGGCCTGCCCCAGGGCTCGCCGGCCTGGCAATGGGCGCCCGAGCTGGTGCCGCTGGCCGACGAACCCCTGATCCCCAAGGGCCACAACTCCGCCTTCGAAGGCACCGCGCTGGACAGCGTGCTGGCCCGGCTGGGCGTGTCGCGCCTGGTGCTGACCGGCGCCGCCACCAACTGGTGCATCCGCGCCACCGCCTATGGGGCGCTGGACCGCGGCTACGACCTGGCGCTGGTGGCCGATGCCCACACCACCAGCCCGATGACGCTGGACAACGGCCGCACGATCGAGCCCGCCGGCGTCATCGACGAGCTGAACCTGGCCATGACCTGGCTGAGCTACCCCGGCCGCCGCAACAGCGCCCCGCTGGCGGCCGCCGTGGCCTGGTGAGCCCCCCCGCCGCCGATCCGCGCCAGCGCCTGGCCCGCCAGGCCGGCGCCTGGTACCTGGCGTTGGCGCTGGTGGCGCCGCTGGGCCTGGTGGTGGTGCCCGGGCGACTGGCCGGCGTGGACGATCCCGCCGCGCTGGCTGGGCTGGTGCGCGAACAGGCCCACTGGTTGCGTGCCGGCCTGGCCAGCGAGCTGCTGTACCAGTTGATCGAGGTGCCGCTGGTCCTGACGCTCTACGCCCTGTTCGCCGACCAGCACCGCGGACAGGCGCGGCTGATGGCGGTGCTGGGCCTGCTGCCCATCCCCATCGTCTTCGTCTCGATGCTGGGCGAAGTGGCCGCGCTGCAGTTGCAGTCCGACGCCGCCTGGCTGGCCGCCTGGTCCGACGAGCAGCGCCACACGCTGACGCAGCTGGGCCTGAAGCTGCACCACCAGGGCCTGGCACTCGCCATGCCGTTCTGGGGCCTGTGGCTGCTGCCGCTGGGCAGCCTGCTCACGCGCAGTGGCCTGGTGTGGCGCTGGGTGGGCCCCGCCCTGTGGGTGGCCGGTGGCGCCTATGTGCTGGACGCCGCGTTGCGGCTGCTGTGGCCCGCCCTGCAGCCCGCCTGGGCCGGCGCCCTGGCCGCCGGCCAGGCGGCCGAGCTGGCGGTGATCGCCGGCCTGCTGATGGCCCGCCCGCGCTGACACAATCCGGGGCATGTACGAGTCCCGCCACCAGCCGCCGCTGGCGCGCCGTCACTTTGCCTGGCGCCTGATCCTGCACGTGGCCGCGGCAGCGCTGCTGGCCGCGGTGTCGCTGGCCATCGGCGTGGCCGGCTACATGGGTTTCGAACACCTGTCGCCGCTGGACGCGCTGCTCGATGCCGCCATGCTGCTGGGCGGCATGGGGCCGGTGCATGCCCCGCAGACCGCGGCCGGCAAGCTCTTCGCCAGCGCCTATGCGCTGTACGCCGGCCTGGTCTTCATCGTCACCGCCGCGCTGCTGCTGACGCCGGTGCTGCACCGGCTGCTGCACCGTTTCCACATGGATGAGTCGGCATGATCCGGCGCCAGCTGCTGGCGGTCGCCCTGGCCGCCCCCTGCGCGGCCATCGGCGCCGCCGAGGCGCTGTCGAACATCGACGTGCTGCTGCTGCAACCCGAGGCCCAGTTGCGGGAGCGGGTGGATGGCGACGCGCTGTCGCGCCATGTGCTGGCGCTGCAGGACGCCGCGCGGCATGCGTTGGAGGCGCAGTTCGCACGCCGCCCCAATGCCGGCTTCCTGGTCGTCGGGCTGCGGCCGGGCCATGCGCCGCGGGCCTGGCTCGATCTGGACCAGCCGCTGCCCGACGCCGCCGCCCAGGCGCTGCGCGGCGCGCTCGAGGGCGTGAAGCCCCCGGCCGTGCGCGGCACCGTGATCGTGGCCCTCAAGGCCAGCCTGTGGGGCGGCCGGGTCAGCCCGCGCAAGGCGCCGGTGCCCGCGCAGTGGCGCGCTGCAGCGGCCCGCAGCGCCGACAAGCTCGAGATCGACCAACTCGCCGACATGGCCTGGAGCGACGAATGACCCGCACCCCCCCAGGCTTCCAGCAGCTCACCCCTTACTGTTTCGTGCGCGACGCCGACGCCTTCGTGCGCTTCCTGGTCGATGGCCTGGGCGGACAGCAGCAGCTGTGTCACCGCCGCCCCGACGGCTGCATCGCCAACGCCCAGGTGCAACTCGGCGACAGCATGCTGATGGTCAGCGAGGCCAGCGCCGACTACCCGGCGATGCCCGCGTCCTATTACCTGTTCGTCGACGATGCCGACGCCGCCATGGCGCGCGCGCTGGCCCATGGCGCGCAGCAGGTGATGGCCGTGGCCGACATGCCCTATGGTGACCGCCAGGGCGGCGTGCGCGATGCCCATGGCAACCTGTGGTGGCTGTCGCAGCGCCTGGTCGACGGCCCCTACACCTGATGCACCCGCATGACCATCGACGTTTGCCTCATCCGCCCCGGTCCCACCCATGTCGAGCGCTATGCCGAGGCGCTGCGACGCGGCTGGTCCGCCGACAACGTGCGCGGCCAGGCCGCCGCCGACGAGGAACTGGCGCTGCTGCAGGCCGACCCGCAGAGCTACTACGCGCGCAGCGACGACCGCATCGGCATCGGCCTGGTCACGCTGCCCGATGGCAGCCAGGCCCAGCGCCTGCCCTGGATGCGCCGCTGGATCTTCGCGGGTGACGCCATGGCCGGCTCGATCAACCTGCGCTGGCAGCCCGGCACCGAAGCGCTGCCGCCGCATGTGCTGGGCCACATCGGCTACGCCGTTGTGCCCTGGCAGCAGAACCGCGGCATCGCCAGCGCCGCGCTGAGCGCGCTGCTGCCCGAAGCACGCGCCCTGGGCCTGCGCTGGGTGGAGCTGACCACCGACGAGGACAACGCGGCCTCGCAGCGCGTGATCGCGCGCTGTGGCGGCGCCCTGGTCGAGCGCTTCAACAAACCGGCTGCCTATGGCGGCAAGCCCAGCCAGCGCTGGAGGATCCCGCTGTGAGCACGGACCTGAGCATCCGCCCCTTTCGCCCCGAGGACCAGGCGGCGGTGATCGCACTGTGGCAGGCCTGCGGCCTGACCCGCCCCTGGAACGATCCGGTCAAGGACATCGAGCGCAAGCGGGCCGAGCAGCCCGAACTGCTGCTGGTGGGCGAGGTCGACGGCCGCATCGTCGCCAGCGCGATGGTGGGCTACGACGGCCACCGCGGCTGGGTCAACTACCTGTCGGTCGAGCCCTCGCTGCAGGGCCGCGGCCTGGGGGCTGCGCTGATGCGCCACATCGAGGCCCTGCTGCTGGCGCGCGGCTGCCCCAAGCTGAACCTGCAGGTGCGCCAGGGCAATGACGCGGTGCTGGGCTTCTATGCCCGCCTGGGCTATGGCGACGACCAGGTGATCGGCCTGGGCAAGCGCCTGATCCACGACACACCGCCGGACCCGTCGTGATCGGCGCGTCCGGCCTGCGGCTGTTCACCGCGCTGTGGCCCGAACCCGCCACGCGCGCCGCGCTGCAGGCCTGGGCCGACGCCCTGCCCTGGCCCGCCAGCGCGCGCCGTGTGCGGCCGGCCGACCTGCACATCACGCTGCACTTCCTGGGCGACGTGCCGGCCGAGCGCCTGCCCGACCTGCGCCAGGCCCTGGCGCTGCCCTCGCCGCGCACCGAGCTGCTGCTGGACCGTGCGGCGATGTTCCACGGCGGCGCGCTGGTGCTGGAGCCCGCCAGCGTGCCCGAGCCGCTGGGCGCGCTGCAGGCCACCCTGGATCTGCGCCTGCGCGCGCTGGGCCTGCCGCTGGAGACGCGCCGCTGGCGCCCCCATGTCACGCTGGCGCGCCACGCGCGCGGCTTGGCGCTGACCGCGCCGAACGCGCCGGTGCCCTGGCACAGCCAGGGCCATGTGCTGGTGGCCTCGCGGCCCGGATCACCCTACGAGCTGCTGCAGCGCTTCGGCCAGTAGCGGCGTCACATCGATGGCGTTGCTGGTGTGCGGCACGCAGCCGGTGCTCCACACCGCGCCGATGCCCGCCGCCTGCAACTGCGCCAGCGCGTCGCCCACGAACAGCGCGTGGGTCACGGCCACGTCCACCCGCGTGGCGCCGCCCGCCAGCGCCAGCAGGGCCGCGGCCACCAGCGTGCGGCCGGTGCTGGCCATGTCGTCCACCAGCACCACCTCACGGCCGCGCAGGTCCAGGCCAGCGGGCAGGGTCACGCGCACCTCGTGGTCGCCATGGCGCACCTTCTGGCACACCGCGTGGTCCAGGGCCGGGTTCACTGCGCGCGCCGCGGCCTGCACCCATTGCGCGCTCTCACTGTCCGGGCCCAGCAGCAGTGGCCGCTGGCGCTGGGCCGCCACGAAGGCCCCGATCGCCGGCGCCGCCGACAGCGCCACGCTGCGGCAGCCCGGCATCACCTCGTCCAGCGCGGCGATGCGGTGCAGGTGCGGATCCACCGTCACCAGGCCGTCCACCGTGCGTGCCAGCAGCGCGCCGATGTGGCGCTGGCTGATGGCCTCGCCGGGGTTGAACGCCATGTCCTGGCGCATGTAGGCCAGGTACGGCGCCACCAGCCACAGCCGCCCCGCGCCCTGCGCACGCGCGGTGGGTGCGGCGATCAGCAGCTCCACCAGCTTCTCGTTGGGCTGGTGCAGGCTGCGGTAGAGCACCACGTCGCCCGCCAGCGGCGTGGGCAGCGTCAGCCGCAGCTCGCCATCCGGGAAACGGTGGCGACCGATCAGATGCAGCGGCGCGCCCAGGGCCTGGGCCAGGGCGCCGGCAGAGGCTTGCTCATCGTCGAAGGCCAGCACCGCGCGGATCATGCGAGCGCCTCCAGCCGGTAGCCGCAGTCGGTCTGCGCCAGCTCACGCGCAAAGGCCAGATCGGCCGGGTACTGCGCGTGCAGGCGGTAGAGCAGCTCGCCGGCCGCCACCGCGTCGCCCACCTTGTGCAGCAGGTCGACCCCGGCGCCGGGCACCTGCGGCGCACCGGCCAGCCGGGCGATGCGGGCCAGGCGCAGGTTGTCGATCGCCGCCACACGGCCGGCCTGCGGCGCGCAGACCTCGTGCACCAGCGTGCCCAGCGCCGGCGGCTCGGCGCGGCGGCCCTGGGCGTCGATGATGGCCTGCAGTTGCGCCAGCGCGCGGCCGCTGTCCAGGATGTCGCGGGCGATGCGCCAGCCTTCGCCGCCGCGCACATCGGGGTCGAACTCGATCATCCGGCCGGCCAGGCGCAGCGCCTTGTCGCGCAGGTCGGCCGGGGCGTCGGGCGCGTTGTGCAGCACCGCCATCACGTCGCGCGCCTCCAGCACCGGGCCGATGCCGCGGCCGATCGGCTGGCTGCCGTCGGTGATCATCACGTCCAGCTGCAGCCCCAGGCTGCCGGCGACGAACTCGAAGAGCTTGCGCAGGCGCTGCGCCTCGGGCATGGTGCGCACCTTGGCGCTGGGGCCCACCGGGATGTCCAGCACCAGGTGGGTGGAGCCGGCGGCGATCTTCTTGCTGAGGATGGAGGCCACCATCTGCCCGGGCGAGTCGATCGCCAGCGGCCGCTCGACCGAGATCAGGATGTCATCGGCCGGCGACAGCTCGGCCGTGCCGCCCCAGGCCAGGCAGCCATTGGTGGCACGCACGATCTGCTGCAGCCGCTCCAGCGGCAATTCCACCTCGGCCAGCACCTCCATGGTGTCGGCGGTGCCGGCCGGCGAGGTGATCGCGCGCGAGCTGGTCTTGGGACACAGCATGCCGTGCGCGGCGACGATGGGCACCACCAGCATCGAGGTGCGGTTGCCCGGGATGCCGCCGATGCCGTGCTTGTCCACCACCGGCCCGCCGCGCACCGCCTGCTGCCAGTCCAGGCGGCGGCCGGCGGCGATCATCGCCTCGGTCAGGTAGAGCACCTCGTCTCGTTCGAGCTCCTGGCCGTTGGTGGCCACCACGAAGGCGGCCAGCTCGATCTTGGAGTAGCGCGCGCCGGCGATGTCGCGCACGATGGCGTGCAGGTCCTCGCGCGAGAGCCGCTCGCCCGCGATCTTGCGCCGCAGCGCCGACAGCGAGGCCGGCGGCTCCGACGGCGCAATGCGCGCCGCGTGGCCCTCGGCCACCGCCAGCCGGCTGAAGGCGTCCTCGGACACGCCCAGCTCGCCGGGCCGCACGATGCCCTCGTCATCGACGACATTCAGCACCGCCTGGATCTGCTGCCCATTGGCCTGCACCGTCACCTTGGCCAGCGCCTGCAGCCCGGCGGCGCGCACCACTTCGCAGTGGCGGTGCAGGTAGGCCACGTTCTCGCGCCGGGTGTCGATGGCGACGCGGCGGATGTGCAGGGTGGGCAGGTCCACCCGCCGACTCTACCCGACGCCGACTTCGGCCACCGCCAGCTCCACCCGGCAGCGTCCCAGCTGCTTGGCACGGTACAGCGCGGCATCGGCCTGCGCCAGCAGCTCGTGCAGGTTCTCGCCCGTCGGCCCGCTGGCGGCCACCCCGGCCGAGAAGCTGCAGTGCAGCACCGCGCCGTCGGCACCGGCAAAGGCCTGGGTCTGGAAGTCCTGCAGCAGCGCGCGCAGGCGCTCGGCGGCCTGCGTCGCGTCGGCACCGGCCATCAGCAGCACGAACTCCTCGCCGCCGTAGCGGCAGACCAGGTCCTCGGCCCGCGAGCGGCGTCGCGCCAGCTGGGCAAACAGGCGCAGCACCTGGTCGCCCAGCTCGTGGCCGTGCTGGTCGTTGACCCGCTTGAAGTGGTCCAGGTCCACCATCACCAGCGCCAGCGGCTCCTGGCGGCGCTGCGCCTGCGACAGCATCGCCGGGCCGGCCTCCAGCAGGTGGCGGCGGTTGTGCACCCCCGTCAGCGGGTCTTCCAGTGCCTGGGCGCGCAGCCGCTGCTGCAGGCGCTCGTTCTCGGCCACCTGCGCCTGCAGCTGGGCATTCAGGGCGGCCAGGCGCTCGTGTTCGCGGCGGGCGGCGTCGCGCTCCCACTCAGCCAGTGACAGTCGGTGGGTGATCTGCAGGCTCAGCCGGCGCGAGCGCGCGGCGCGGCCCAGCAGCTGCTCGTGGATCGCAAAGGCGCGCTCGTGCAGCGCACAGGCCTGGGCCAGTTCGCCCACCGCCTGCGCGGCGCGTGCGGCCACGCGCGGCAGGTTGACCTGGTCCATCGGCAGCGTGCCTTCGGCGCCCTGCTCGTCCAGCAGCGCCTGGCGTGCCAGACACAGGCGAAGCGCCTGGGCAGGCTCGCCACGGATCAGCAGCAGCCGGGCCTGCAACAGCACGCGCACGGTGGCGGTCTCGTTGCTGAACGGGTCCTCATGGTGCTGCCGGGCCAGCACCGCGGCCGCTTCGTCGTGCAGGTCGTTGTCGAGCAGCGCGCGGGCGATCTCCTCGTCACGCTGCAGCGCTGGCGGGTCATCCGGGCGGATGCGGCCGATCAGGTGCTCGCGGGCCAGCGCCAGGGCGTCGGCGGCCTCGCCGCGGAAACACAGGTTCTCGACCAGGTTGCCGGCGGCGTAGATGATCTGCCGCCGCGAGCCCAGACGCAGCGCGCCCTCCAGGCACTCCTGCAGCAGCGGCGCCGCGTCTTCCAGGTTGTACAGGTCCGACTGGTAGGCGCCCAGGTTGTTCAAGGCGTTGACGACCAGGCTGTCGACACCGCTGCGCCGCGCCAGCGCCATCGCCTGGTAATACAGGTCCAGCGCGCCGTCGTCATCGCCCAGCATCGACACCACGGTGGCCAGCGACGCCGCGCTGAGGTAGGCATCGACCAGCGGCCGCTGCTCCGCGCGCTGGTGCAGCGGAGCGAGCAGGGCCTCGGCCTCGCTCAGGCGGCCTTCGCGGCGGTGCAACTGGGCGCGGACATGGTCGCGCAGCGCCGCCAGCCGCGCTGGGCCGTCCAGCGCGCAGGCCGCTTCGGCCTGGGCCATGGACTGCTGGTACTGGTCGACCGTGCCCTCGCGCACGGCCACCAGGGCCTCGATCAGGTGGGCCATCGCACGCAGCGCGGGCGTCGCCTCGGGCTGCGCCAGGGTCGTCTGGGTCGCACGCAAGGCGGCGGCCGAGTCCAGGATGATGCTGGCCAGGGCGCGGTCGAGGGGCGATCCAGGGTCCATCGGGTACTGCGGGGTGGTCGAGACGAAGTATCGGCAAGTCGGCGCGTCGATACCCTTATCGGCATCCAGGGTGGCCGACTGTAGCCAAGCCTGCGAGAATCCATGAGGTTGTCCGCTCGGCGTCTCAGGACAATGGTCCCGGCTGGGCGTCCGTCGTCACCGTTCGGCGCCCCGGCCCCTGGCCCCCCTCCGCAGTTCTGAGGACGACCGCCCCCCGGCCCCCGCCCAGAATCGACCCGGTCCGCACCCGATCCTTCGGGGCCGTCGATCCACCGGGGAGCCGCCATGACACCATCGATCCGAACCACGCTGCTGTGTGCGCTGGGCGCGTTGCTCGCACTGCCAACCTGGGCCCGGTCGCCGCCGCCGCTGACCACGCCGTGGCAGGACACCTGGGTGTCGACACGCCCGGCCGCGGTGCCGGACATGCCCGACGCCGGCCCGGAAGCGCCCGCGGCGGTGATCTTCAGCAACTTCGGCCGCCCGCCCGATGGTTTCGCGCCCGAAGGCTGGACCATCATGGGCCGCGGCAGCGACCTGGGCCTGTACCAGGCCTTCGCCACCCAGTTCACGCCCAGGAGCGCCGCCACCGTGGGCGACATCCTGATCGGTGTGGGCATCATCAGCGGCCTCAACGCCGTCAAGGTCAGCCTGAACGCCGATGACGGCGGTGATCCCGGCACGGTGCTGGCCGAGGTCCGGCTGAACGACCTGGAGGACTACCTGTGGTGCTGCAAGCCGCGGCGCACCGGCATCCAGGGCATCGCACTGACCGCCGGCCGCCCCTACTGGGTGGTGGTGCGCCCGCTGACCCTGGTGTCCACCACCAAGGCGGCCTGGGCCTGGAGCGGCCGCTACAAGCTGGGCCGCACCGCGATGAACCATGGCAGCTACTGGGCCCCGGAGACGAACTACCAGGGCTCGCTGAAGGTGCTGGCGCAATGACGCGGCGTCACAGGCGCAGCCGGCCGGCGTAGCCGGTCATCTCCAGGTAGCCCCAGCCCAGGGAGCGGCCGTCCTCGGCGCGCAACGCCGACAGCCCTTCCCAGTAGACGGTGCCGGTGCTGGCGCGGCTGTCCATCTCCTGCGCGTCCACCAGGGCCTGCACCTGGAAGCGGCCGACCGGCGTGTCGAGCCGCCAGTCCACCGGGTAGCTGGCGCCGGTGCCCGGGCTGGTCCAGCGGCGGCCGGCGGTGAAGCGCAATTCGTCGGGCCGGAACACACGCAGCCGGCCGCCCGCATCGCGCCAGCTGCCGCCGGCCCACAGCACGCCGCCGTCGCGCGTGCGCAGCTGGAAGGCGGTGAGCGCGCTGCCGTCGTCCAGGTTGATGCCGATCCAGTCCCAGCCCTGGGCCTGCGGGGCCAGCAGGGTGTCGCTCCATTCGTGGTCCAGCCAGGCGCGGCCCTGCACCGGCTGCGCCTGCGCACCCCGCACCACCTGGCCCTGGACCGCCAGCTGCGGGTGGCTGACGTAGTGGCTGGCCTCGGCCTCGCCCGGGCCTTTGCGCGAGTAGCCGGCCTCGCCCTGCAGCAGCAGCGGCTGCGTGGCATCGGCGCGCAGGTCCAGCGTGAAGCCGTTGGCCGGCGCCTGCAGGGCGTAGCCGCGCTCGTCGCGCGCCAGGGTCCAGCGGGCGATGCGCAGGCCCAGGTCGTCCAGGCGCGCGTGGTCGCCATCGCTGGCCTCGCCGTTCCAGCGCGCCAGGCGCTGGTCGTGCTGGTGGGTGCCGGCCACGCGGTCGGTCAGCGCGGCATGGGCGAACAGCAGCTGGCGCGGCGCCAGCCGGCCGGTGCCATCCAGGCCGGTGGCCGAGCGGAAGAAGGTGATCTGAAAGCCCCAGCGGGGCGGCTCGGTGCGGGCCGCGCCGGCCGGCCACAGCGCGCCGGTCAGGTACCACCACTCGGTGCGCTGCGCGGGGTGGGCGCCATGGTCGGGCGGGAAGCGCAGCACGCGGCCGCGGCGCACGCCCTCGTCGCCAGCGCGGGCCGCGCCGGCCGCCAGCATCGCTGCCAGAACCACGCGTCGCCGCATCACCAGTCCTCCCGCACCGCGCGCACCGCGTCGGCGTTCACCGCGCGGCGCGCCACCCAGGCGCTGGTGCCCAGGCCGGCCAGCGCCACCGCGCCCAGCAGCGCGGCCACCGGCCCGGGCGGCAGCACCAGGTCCATCGTCCAGTGAAAGCTCTGCGGGTTGACCACGAAGACCAGCACCGCGCTGATCGCCACGCCCAGCCCCAGGCCCATCAGCAGCCCGGCACCCAGCCAGCCGGCCATCTCCAGCACCACCAGGCGCAGCACCTGGGCGCGTGTCAGGCCCAGGTGGGCGAGCAGGCCGAACTCGCGCCGCCGCGCCAGCACCTGGGCGCTCAAGCTGGCCGCCACGCCGGCCAGGCCGATCGCGATGGCCACGCCCTGCAGGTAGCGGGTGACGGCGAAGCTGCGGTCAAAGATCTGCAGCGAGATCGCCTTGAGTTGCGCCACCGTCACCGCGCTCACCGCCGCGGGCTCGCCGCCGGCGCGGCGCAGCGCGTCCTTCAGCGCCGACTCCACCGCGGCCGGCGCGGCCTCGGGGGCCAGCCACAGCGACAGCTCGTTGATGCGGCTGTCGCCGGTCAGGCGCTGGTAGTCGGCGCGCTCCATGACCACGCTGCCGAACTGCCGCGCGAAATCGCGCCAGACGCCGCGCACGAACACGCGGATCGGCTGACCCTGGGCGTCGCGCATCGGCAGCGTCAGGTGCTGGCCGGGTTGCACGCCGTGCAAGGCGGGCAGGGCCTCGCTGACGAACACCGGCACCTCGCCGGGCGCCGCCAGCTCGGCCGGCAGGGCCAGGCCCACCAGCGGCAACGCCTGTTCGGGCCGCTCGCCCAGCGGCCGCGCCAGCAGCCACACCGCGGGCAGGCCGGCGCCCCAGTCCATGCCGCGCGAGCGCGCGCCCACCGCGCGCGTCACGCCCGGCAGCGCGGCGGCCTGCGTGTCAAAGCCGGGCGGCCACAGCGCCTCGGCCGAGGCCGCGCCGCCGCCGCCCAGGCGCAGGTACATGTCGGCCGGCAGCACCGCGTCCAGCCAGCTGCCCACCGAGCCGCGAAAGCTGGCCACCATCACGGTGAGCGCCACGCACAGCGCCAGGCTGGCGACGATGCCGGCCAGCGCTGCGGTGGCGGTGGCGCGCGCATGGCGCGCCCGCTGCAGGCCCAGCAGCCACAGCGCGTGGCGGGCGGGCCGCGCGCCACGCTGGCCCAGCAGCCCCCGCACCAGCGCCGGCAGCAGCGCGATACCGCCCACCAGCGCGCAGGCCACCGAGGCATAGGCGGCCAGCGGCAGTTCGCCCCAGGGCGGCAGCAGCGCCAGCCCACCGGCCACGGCCAGCAGCGCCGCGCCGGGCCACCAGGGCGGCGGCGCCTCGTCCCAGCCGCCCAGGCCCTTCAAGGCCTGGGCCGGCGCCAGCCGCGCCGCGCGCGCCGCCGGCCAGGCCCCGCCGGCCAGCGCGGCCACCACGCCCGCCGCCCAGGCCACGGCCGCCGCCGCCGGCGACCAGCGCAGCCTGGGCGCGCTGGCGCCGAACACGCCGCTGCCCAGGTCGCCCGCCAGCCAGTGCAGCGCCGCCGCGGCCAGGCCGGTGCCCAGTGCCACACCCAGCAACCCAGCCAGCGCGCCCAGCAGCGCGCACTCGCCCCACACCAGCCGGCGCCGGCCGGCCGCGTCCAGGCCCAGCACGCCCAGCAGGGCCAGTGAGGGCGTGCGCTGCGCCACCGCCAGCGACACCACCGAGAACACCAGGAAACCGCCCACCACCAGCGCCACCAGCGCCAGCACCGTCAGGTTCACCCGGTAGGCGCGCGAGAGGTTGCTGACCTGCTGCGCCTCGTCATCGGCCGCGGCCCAGCGCGCGCCCGCCGGCAGCGGGCCGAAGGCCTGTCGCACCGCCGCCGCCGTGGCCCCGGGCGCCAGCCGCAGGTCCACCGCGCTGAGCGTGCCCTCCAGCCCCAGCGCGGCCTGGGCAGCGGCCACGTCCATCACCGCCAGCGGCGCGCCGCCGGCCGCCACCGTGCCCGCCACCGCAAAGGCCTGCGCGCGGCCGCTGACCAGCAGCCGCAACTCCTTTGCCGAACCCAGCAGCTTCAGCAGCGCCGGGTTCACGAAGACCTGGCCGGGGCGCAGCATCGCCAGCCGGTCCTCGGTGTCGTTCGGGCGCGGCAGCAGCCCCGGCGCCACCGCGGCCACGCTGAGGGCGTCGATGCCCAGCAGGTCCACCGTGCGCGGCCGGCTGCCATCGGCCGGCAGCATCAGCAGGCTGCGCTCGATGCGCGGATGCGCGGCCTGCACCGGCGCCAGCGCGGCCAGGCGCGCGGCGCTGTCATCGGGCAGGCCGCTGGCGCCGCCCAGCAGGCGCAGGTCGGGCTCGCCGTTGGCGCTGCGCACCGCGGCCGAGAACTCGGCCAGCGCCGATTCATTGATCAGGTGCACCGCCAGCGCCAGCGCCACGCCCAGCGCCACGCTGAGCAGCGCGGCCAGCTGGCGCCAGGGGTGGGCGCACCACTCGGCCCAGCTCAGGCGCCACAGCCGGGGGCGCTCAGTCGGCATGCGCGGGGCGGTCGGCCGGCTGCACGCCGGTGGCGGTCAGGCGCAGCACGCGGTCGGCGCGCGCGGCCGCCGCAGCCGAATGCGTGACCAGCAGGCAGGCCGCGCCTTCATGGCGCACCTGGGCCTGCAGCACATCCAGCACCTGGGTGGCGGTGGCGGGGTCCAGGTTGCCGGTGGGCTCGTCGGCCAGGATCAGCGGCGGGCGGTGCACCAGCGCGCGGGCGATGGCCACGCGCTGCAACTGGCCGCCAGAGAGCTGCGAGGGCATCCGCGTGCCCAATGCGCCCAGGCCCACCGCCTCCAGCATCGCCGCCACGCGCGCCGCATCGGGCCGACCCTGCAGCAGCAGCGGCAGCGCCACGTTGTCGGCCACGTTCAGGTGCGGCAGCACATGAAAGGCCTGGAACACGAAGCCCAGGCGCTCGCGGCGCAGGCGGGCGCGCTCGGGCTCGGGGCGGCTGTGCAGCGGCGCGCCGTCCAGCCACACTTCACCGGCATCGGCGTCGTCCAGGCCGGCGATGACGTTGAGCAGCGTGGACTTGCCCACGCCCGACTCGCCCACCAGCGCGACGAACTCGCCGGCCGGCAGGTCCAGGTCCACGCCCGCAAAGACGCTCTGCCCCGGGTAGGCCTTGCGCAGCTGGCGCAGGCGCAGCAAGGGGGCGTTCACGCGTGGCTCAGCGCGTCGCCGACGGACCCACCAGGTAATCGGCCTTGCCCAGCGGCACGCCGGCCTGGCGCAGCAGGTCGTAGGCGGTGGTGACGTGGAAGAAGATGTTAGGGATCGCCCAGTGCAGCAGGTAGGCCTGGCCCGTCATCGTGCGCGTGGCGTCGCGGCCGACCGGGAAGGTGATCTCCACCGCCTCGCGGCCATCGAGCTGCGACGGCTGCACCGTGGCCAGCCAGGCCAGCGTCTTGGCCACGCGGGCCTTCAGCTCGGCGAAGGTGGTTTCGTTGTCCTCGAACTTCGGCGCCTCGATGCCGGCCAGGCGCGCGGTGCCGTTCTTGGCGGCGTCGCAGGCAATGCGGATCTGCGCGGTGAAGGGCAGCATGTCGGGGGCGAAGCGCAGCGTGCAGAACACGTCGGGGTTGAACTTGCGCTCAGCGGCGTTGGCCTCGGCCTTGTCCATCAGGTGGGCGAGGTTGCCCAGGGCGGTGGTGAAGGTCGGCAGCGCGGCGCTGCCCAGGGTGATGCTCATCGGGGTCTCCTCGTGGTCGGTCGCGCATGCTAGCCCGGACTGATCACCCGCGCAGGGCCGCGTCCTTGATGCAGGGCTGATGGTCCTCAGCGCCGCGGTGTCTGCCAGGGGTTGATGACCACCACCCCACACGCGGCGAAGTCCTTGTCGTTGCGCGTGACCAGCGCCAGACCACCCTGGCGCGCCGTCGCAGCGATCTGGGCATCAGCGAAACCGATGGGGCGGCCGCGGCGGCGCCGTTCGGTGACGAGTTGGCCCAGCACGATCGCTGCCGCGGCATCGAAGGGCCGCACGCGCTGGCCAAAGCCCTGCTCCAGCAGCGCCTGCAGCGCCACGGCCAGGCCACGTTTGCGTCGGCCGGTGGGCAGGGCTTCGATGCCCTGCCACAACTGAGCCAATGACACGGCGCTCAGGTGCAGTTGCTCCGGCGCCTGGGCGGCCAGCCACTGCAGCACGCCGGCGTCGGGCACCGGGCGCAGCAGTTCGGCCACCACGCAGGTGTCGAGCAAGCCGGCCGGCCGCGAGACTGACAACCGACTCACCGCGACGAGCGGGGCTGGCTGGGGTCGCGCGGCGGGAGCCAGTCAGCGGGTTCAGCGCCACCGAAGGCCTGGACGCGCTCGCGCACCACCGCCAGCCAGGACGGCGACGGCGGTGGGGGTGGCACGGGTCGACCGGGCGCGGCAGGCCGCGTGTCCGCCGGGCCACTGCCGTGCAGCGGCGCCGGCAGCGGCTCAGCGGCCACCAGCGCCGACGAGGGGACGCCGGCACTGGCGTAGGACTGCAGGAAATCGCGCACCAGGGCGCTGACCGATGTGCCTTCGGCAATCGCCCGCATGCGGGCGGCCTTGATCAGGGCTTCGTCCACCACCAGGGTCAGGTTGGCCACGGCAGTCTCCCTGCGGTTTCACACGTGCATCAGTGTACACGTGTTCACGGATGACTCGGCGCATCGCGCCAGCGCGCCATCGCCACGCAGTCCACATACGCGCCGCCACGCAGCCCATAGCCACGCATCAGCCCCTCGCGCTCGAAGCCATGCCGCTCGTACAGGCGGATGGCGCGGGCGTTGTCCGCGTAGACGGTCAGCTCCAGCCGCAGCAGGCCGGCCCACTCGTCGGCATGCTGCAGCAGCGCGCGCATCATCGCGTCGCCCACGCCCTGCCCTTGCGCCTCGCGCGCCAGCGTGATGCCCAGGCCGGCCACATGTCGGCGGCGCGGCGACGGGGTGGGCTGGTGCAGACCGGCCAGGCCGACGACGCGGCCGTCGCGCTCGGCCGCCAGTTGCAGCTCCACGCCGGGCTTGTCCATCGCGGTCAGACGCTCGCGCCACCAGGCCTCGCTGGCGTGGGGCATCTGCAGGGTCTGGGCGTAGACGCTGGGGTCGCTCATCAGCGCGGCCACGTCGCGCGCGTCGTCGGCGCGGGCGCGGCGCAAGAGGAGGTTCGGCGGGTTCTCGGGATCGGTGCTCATGCTCAGTCTCCTGGATCGGGGGGCTGAAAACAACAAGGCCCGCGGGGTGCGCGGGCCTTGGGCGGTGCAGCGGTGGCTGCGGGGTGTCGCGCAAGACCCGCTAGGGCCGCAGGTGGACCATGACGAACGCGCCCTGGCCCACCACGGGGGTGTGCAGGGTGCGAATGGTAATCAGCGGGGAGCGCGACATGCGCTGCAGCTTAGGGGCCACAGCGGGGCGCCGTCAAGTCAGCGCGGCAAGGCCGGCGGCGGCGGCTCGTCGATGTCGCGCGCCTGCACGTCCACCACATCGTCGTCGTTGGCCGGCCCGCGCCGACCAAAGCCCGGGCCGCCGAAGCCGCGGCGGAACTGGAAGTGGGTGGCGAAGGGTGGCACCTCGGGCCGGGGCAGGCGCCAGGTCAGCAGCGCACCGGCCAGGCTGGCCAGCAGCGCCAACGCCAGCAGGCCGCCGCCCAGCACGCGCAGGTCCAGCCACTGGCCGACGAACGCGGTCAGCGCGATCAGCAGGAAGAAGGGGAAGCTGAAGCCCAGCAGCAGCCCCCAGCCCCAGCGGCCGTTGGCCAGCAACCAGCCGGCCAGCAGTGGCGCCGCGGCGGCGCACAGCAGCGCGGCCTGCGGCGGCCAGGGCCACAGCGCCACCAGGCCCTGACCCAGGCCCAGCACGGCGGCCACCAGGAACAGCGCGAAGCCGCCGCCGCGCAGCTGCAGGTCGCGCCGCGCGCGCGGCAGGCCGGCGCGGGCGTTCAGCCACAGCAGCGCCAGGCCCAGGAAGAACCAGCCGAAGAAGCCGAGCGAGCCCAGGCCCTGCAGCGCGGCCAGCAGGTCAGCCACGGTCACCTGCGGCCACTCAGACCCGCTCGCTGACCCAGCCGGCCACCGAGGCCAGCGCGGCCGGCAGCGCGGCGGCATTGGTGCCGCCGGCCATGGCCATGTCAGGCTTGCCGCCGCCCTTGCCGCCCACCTGCTGGGCGACGAAGTTGACCAGCTCGCCGGCCTTGAGCTTGGCCATGCTGTCGGCGGTGACGCCGGCGGCCAGCTGCACCTTGGCGCCGTCCACGCTGGCCAGCACGATGGCCGCGGTCTTGAGCTTGTTCTTCAGCTGGTCCAGGGTGTTGCGCAGCGTGGCGGCGTCGGCGCCGTCCAGCGTGGCAGCCAGCACCTTCAGGCCCTTGATGTCCACGGCCTGGGCCACCAGCTCGTCGCCCTGGCTGGACGCCAGCTTGCCCTTGAGCGCGGCGATGTCCTTCTCCAGCGCGCGCACCTGCTCCTGCAGGCTGGCGATGCGGCCGGGCAGCTCGGCCGGTGCGGCCTTGAGCGCGCCGGCAGCGGCGTTGACGGTGTTCTCCAGGCCCTGCAGGTAAGCCAGCGCGTTGTCGCCGGTCACCGCTTCGACGCGGCGGATGCCGGCGGCCACACCGCCCTCGGCCACGATCTTGAACAGGCCAATGTCACCCGTGGCCTTGACGTGCGTGCCGCCGCACAGCTCCTTGCTGGAGCCGATGCTGAGCACCCGCACGGTCTCGCCGTACTTCTCGCCGAAGAGCATCATCGCGCCGCTCTTCTGCGCATCGTCCAGCGCCATCACCTGGGCGTTGGCGGCGGCGTTGGCCAGGATCTCGGCGTTGACGAGCGCCTCGACACGGCGGATCTCGTCGGCCGTCATCGGCTGGGTGTGGGCGAAGTCGAAGCGGGTGCGCTCGGGCGTGACCAGCGAGCCCTTCTGCTGCACATGGCCGCCCAACACCTCGCGCAGCGCCTTGTGCATCAGGTGGGTGGCGCTGTGGTTGCGCACGGTCTTCGCACGCAGCTCGGCGTTGACCTTGGCGGTGAAGACGTCGCCCACCTTCACCTCGCCCTCGGCGATGTGGCCCTGGTGGCCAAAGACATCGGCCTGGATCTTGAAGGTGTCGGCCACCTCGACCTTGGTGCTGGCGTTGCGCAGCTCGCCCGCGTCACCGCACTGGCCGCCGCTCTCGGCGTAGAACGGGGTGTGGTCAAGCACGATCACGGCGTCATCCCCCGCCTTGGCACTGGCGACCGGCGAGCCGTCCACGTAGACGGCCACGACCTTGGAGGTCTCGCACACCAGGTGCTCATAGCCGTGGAAGGCGGTGGCCACGCCGCTGTACTCCAGGCCCTGGGCCATCTTGAACTTGCCGGCCGCGCGGGCCTGCTCGCGCTGGCGGCTCATCGCCGCCTCGAAATCGCCCTGGTGCACGGTGTAGCCACGCTCGCGGCAGACATCGCCGGTCAGGTCCACCGGGAAGCCGAAGGTGTCGTGCAGCTTGAAGGCGGTCTCGCCGTCCAGCACTTTGCCGCCGGCCGTGCCCAGCGCTTCCAGCGCGGCGTCGAGGATCTCCATGCCGCGGTCGATGGTCTGGAAGAAGCGCTCTTCCTCCTGCTTGAGCACCGCAAACACGCGGTCGGCGTTGGCGCGCAGCTCGGGGTAGGCCTCGCCCATCTCGGCGGCCAGCGGGTGCACCAGGGTGTGGAAGAAGGGCGCGCGCGCGCCCAGCTTGTAGCCGTGGCGGATCGCGCGGCGGGCAATGCGGCGCAGCACGAAGCCCCGGCCGGCGTTGCCGGGGATCACGCCGTCGGCCACGGTGAAGGCGCAGGCACGGATGTGGTCGGCGATGACCTTCAGGCTGGGGCTGCCGGCGTCGCAGCCGCCCTCGGCCCGGTGGGGCGTCGCATGGTCGACGGCGTTCTTGGCGGCGGCGAGCAGCGCCACGAAGAGATCGATCTCGTAGTTGCTGTGCACATGCTGCAGCACCGCGGTGATGCGCTCCAGGCCCATGCCGGTGTCGACACTGGGCTTGGGCAGCGGGTGCATCACGCCGTCTTCAGTGCGGTTGAACTGCATGAAGACGTTGTTCCAGATCTCGATGTAGCGGTCACCGTCTTCGTCGGGGCTGCCCGGGGGGCCGCCGGCCACGTCGGGGCCGTGGTCGTAGAAGATCTCGGTGCAGGGCCCGCAGGGGCCGGTGTCGCCCATCATCCAGAAGTTGTCGGACATGTAGCGGCCGCCCTTGTTGTCGCCGATGCGCACGATGCGCTCGGCGGGCACGCCCACCACCTTGTTCCAGATCTCGTAGGCCTCGTCGTCCTCCGAGTAGACCGTGACCCACAGCTTCTCGGGGGGCAGCTTGAAGTGGCCGGTCAGCAGCTCCCAGGCGTAAGCGATCGCATCTTTCTTGAAGTAATCGCCGAAACTGAAGTTGCCCAGCATCTCGAAGAAGGTGTGGTGCCGCGCGGTGTAGCCCACGTTGTCGAGGTCGTTGTGCTTGCCGCCGGCGCGGATGCACTTCTGGCTGGTGGTGGCGCGGCTGTAGGCGCGCTTGTCAAAGCCCAGGAACACGTCCTTGAACTGGTTCATGCCTGCGTTGGTGAACAGCAGGGTCGGGTCGTCGCCGGGAATGACCGGGCTGGAGGCCACGATCTGGTGGCCCTTGGACTCGAAGAACTTCAGGAAGGTGTGACGGATCTCGGAGGCTTTCATCCGGGACTTTCGGTGTTCGAGGCGGGGCCCGGCAGCAGGGCGCGGCCCTGGGCGCCACCGGGGTGGAGGCGAAGCTGCGGATTATAGAAGTGCCACCTCCTGGGCCCGGCCGCACGCGGCGCCGATGCACGCGCACGGTTGCCCAATCGAACGAGTTGTAACGCGTTTCAGAAGGCCGCGTTGTTACATTCTCGCCGCCGGTTGACCCCCACCGCCGGCGAACGAGAGACCCACAAGGACCCCCCGTATGACACCGCCTGTGAGCGAGGTCGGGCCGCTGCTTTGCCCAACAACCTCCACCGCCCTGCGGAGCGCGCCGTGAGCCTGCTGGCCGCCCTGCCCCGCGTGCTGCGCCGGTCGGCGCCGCCGGTCGCACCCGTGCCCGGCTGGTACCGCCGCGAGGCCGCGATCATGGGCACCGCGATCAGCGCCGAGCTGTGGGCCGACAGCCCCGCCGAGGGCGAGGCCGCGCTGGACGTGGTCTTCGACGAGATGCACCGCATCGACCGCCTGATGAGCCCGCACAAGCCGGCCTCTGAGCTCTCGCGCATCAACCGCGAGGCGGCCCACCATGCGGTGCCGCTGCGCGAGGAGATGGCCACACTGCTGGCGCGGGCGCTGGACTTCTCGGCCCGCACCGACGGCGCCTTCGACATCAGCTTCGCCGCCATCGGCCAGCTCTACGACTACCGTGCCGGCACCGTGCCCAGCCCGCAGCTGCTGGCGGCAGCGCGTGGCCTGGTGGACTGGCGCGAGCTGCACCTGGACCGCCGTGCCGGCACGCTGCGCTTCGGCCGCGCCGGCATGCGCATCGACCTGGGCGGCATCGCCAAGGGCCATGCGGTGGACCGCGCGGTGGCGCTACTGCGTCAGCGCGGCATCCAGCACGCGATGGTGGCCGCCGGCGGCGACAGCCACCTGCTGGGCGACCGCCGCGGCCGGCCCTGGCAGCTGGGCATCGCCCACCCGCGCCGCAAGGGCGACACCGTGGCGGTGCTGCCGCTGCAGGACACCGCGGTGTCCACCTCGGGCGACTACGAGCGCGGCTTCGAACGCCGCGGCGTGCGCCACCACCACCTGATCGATCCGCGCACCGGCGACTCGGCGCGCGGCGCCACCAGCGTCACGGTGCTGGCGCCCGATGGGGTCACGGCCGAGGCGCTGTCCAAGATGCTGTTCATCCACGGGCCCCGCCGGGGTTTCGCGATGCTCGAGGACTGGCCCGGCGTCGACGCCGTGCTGGTCGATGCGCAGGGCGTGCTGCACGCCAGCGCCGGATTCAACGGGAGCCATTCATGACCCTGACACGTCCGATCGGGTGGCTGACCGCTGCCCTGGCCGCCGCCGCCGTGCTGGCCGCCTGCTCCGGCAGCGGCAGCAGCGACAGCGTGATCGTCGAAGGCGACATCCCCATCGCCTACGTCAAGCGCGCCGACACGCTGAACCTGAACCCCACCGATGGTGGCGGCTTTGCCGAAGGCGGCGATCTGATGCTGCGCGAGACCTCCTCGCCCAGCGCGCCCGAACACAACCTGACCGCGGCATTCACCCAGGGCCGCGGCGATGCCTCCGACCCCGAGGTGTCCTACGACGGCAAGAAGATCGTCTTCGCGATGCGCTGCCCGGCCAGCAACAGCGCCACGATCGGCGGCCTGCCCGCCTGCACCGGGCGCTGGAACATCTGGGAATACGACATGAGCAGCGGCGGCCTGACCAAGGGCAGCTTCCGCCGCCTGACCGCCTCCACCGAGAGCGACGACGTCGACCCGGTCTACCTGCCCGGCGGCCGCGGCTTCGTCTTCAGCAGCAACCGCCAGACCGGCTCCTACGCCAACCAGGCGCTGGGCCGCAGCTACTACGCGCTGGACGAGTATGAGCGCCAGCGCGTCTTCAACCTGCACACCATGGACGCCGACGGCGCGGCCATCACCCAGGTCTCGTTCAACCAGAGCCACGACCGCAACCCGGTGATCCGCCTCAACGGCGACGTGATGTTCTCGCGCTGGGACCATGTGGCGGACCGCAACCACTTCAAGGTCTTCCGCATGAAGCCCGACGGCACCGACCTGTTCGTGCTGTACGGCTCGCACAGCGAGGGCAACACCTTCCTGAACCCGCGCGACATGGACCCCCAGGGCGCCTACGCCGGCCAGATCACCTCCGATCTGATGCCGCTGCAGCGCACCCACGAAGGCGGCGCGCTGGTGCGGGTGGACGTGGCCAACTACTCCGAGCAAAACACCCCGGCCAACAAGGACGTGCCCGCGCAGGGCGGCCAGGTGGCGATGACCGACAAGACGCTCAACGCCGAGCGCGGCTTCTCGCCCTTCGGCCGCGCCACCACGCCCTACCCGCTGTGGGACGGCACCGACCGCATCCTGGTGGCCTGGAAACCCTGCGAGGTGCACCGCGGCACCGATGTCGTGCCCTGCGCCTCGCTGACGCAGGCCGAGCTGGACCGCCTGGGCGATGCCAACCGCACGATCGAACAGCGCGAGGCCGATGAGCTGCAGGACAACGTGCGCCCGCACTACGCGATCTACATGTTCAACCCGAAGCAGCAGACCTGGCTGAACGTGGCCTCGCCGCCGCCGGGCTTCATGTACACCGACCCGATCGCGCTGGTGGCCCGCACCGAGCCCAAGGTGGTGGAGCCCACCAACCTGGACAGCGACCTGGCGGCGCAGAAGCTGGGCCTGCTGGAGGTGCGCAGCGTCTACGACACCGACGGCCTGGGCCGCATGGGCGACCCGGTGCTGGCTCCGGTGGACACCGCCGGTGCCTGCAGCGAGCCCATCCCCAAGACCACCCCCACCGACGCCGCCGACACCCGCGCCCAGGTCGCCCACCTGCTGCGCATGAAGGACCCGGCCGACAGTGCCTACCTGTGCAGCCCGGCGCGCTTCATCCGCGTGATGCGGGCGGTGGCGCCGCCATCGGGCTCGATCGGCCTGCGCCATGCGATCGGCGAGACCAACTTCGAGCCGCAGCAGATCCTGGGCTACGCACCCATCGAACCCGACGGCTCGTTCAAGCTGCGCGTGCCCGCCGACACGCCGATCGGCCTGGCGGTGGTGGACACCGAAGGCCGCGCCTTCCAGACCCACACCAACTGGATCCAGGTGCGCCCCGGCGAGCGCCGCACCTGCGACGGCTGCCACAGCCCACGGCGCGGCGGCGCGCTGAACTCCGGCGCGGTGGTCGACACCGTGCCGGCCGCCTGGCGCAGCGCCATGGCCTCGGCGCGGCTGTCGGGCGAGACCATGGCCTCCACCCGCACCCGGCTGGACCCCAGCGCGCTGCAACTGGCGACCGACCTCCTGTCGCGGGACGTCTGGGCCGACACCGCCCGCCCCGGGGTGCAGGCCCGGCCCAGCGTGGCGTTGCGCTATACCGGCAACGCCCTGGCTGCGAATGACCTGGCCACCACCGTGCCGCTGCGCGGCGTCATCAACTACCCCGAGCACATCCAGCCCCTGTGGACCCGCGACCGCGGCAGCAACACCTGCACCCGCTGCCACGGCGCCGGCGCCGCGCTGGACCTGAGCGCCAGCATCGCCGGCACCGGCCGTCTGCTGAGCTACGAGTCGCTGCTGGTGGGCGCGCCGGTGATCGACCCGGTCACCGGCCTGCCGGTGACGCGTCTGGTCGAGGGCGTTCCCGAGGTGGTGCGCGAGCCGGCACTGGTGGAAACCGGCGCCAGCGAGGGCGATGCGGCGGGCCTGGCGCGCAAGAGCCGGCTGGTCGAGATCCTCAGCGGCCAGACGCTGATGGCCGGCGCCGACACCCGCACGATCTACCCCACGCCCGCGGTCAACCACAGCGCCTTGCTCAACGCCGCCGAGAAGCGCCTGGTGGCCGAGTGGATCGACCTGGGCGGCAAGTACTACAACGACCCCTTCGACGCCAACGCCCAGGTGCGTGAGGTGCGCACGCTGAGCCAGCAGACTTTCACCGCCAAGGTGCTGCCGGTGCTCAGCAGCACCTGCGCCACCGCCTGCCACATGGGCGTGGGCAGCGGCCGCGGCACCGATTTCCGCCGCAACCGCTTCGTGCTGACCGGCGACGCCGAGGGCGACTACAACGTCACGCTGTCGATGGTCACCAACACCTGCCAGCCCGCGGCCAACCCGCTGCTGGCCCAGCCGTCGACCCGCCCGCACCCCAGCGGCGCCACCGGCCAGACCCGTGCCCCGCTGCCCGTGGGCAGCGCCGGCTACCAGGCCATTTACAGCTGGATCGCCAGCGGATGCCCCACCCCATGAGACTGATCGCCCTGGCATGGACCGCCGCCCTGCTGGCCGGCTGCGGCGGCGCCGCCGACATCGACAACCCGGAAGGCGCCAGCGGCCAGAAGCTGGCCTTCGCCTACTTCCAGAAGTGCGTGCAGCCGCTGCTGAGCTCGCCGCTGACGTTGCCCGGCGGCGGCACCGCCACCTGCGCCGCCGGTGGCTGCCATGACAACACCAACGGCACCGGCGGCGCGCTGCGCCTGATCGGCAACGCCGCCACGGTGGACCTGGGCCTGACGGCCGATGAGATCCGCGCCAGCCAGATGTACCGCAACTTCTACTCCGCCCAGGGCGTCACCGTGCCCGGCAACCCCGAGGGCAGCCGGCTGCTGGCCAAGCCGCTGCTGCTGGGCATGCTGCATGGCGGCGGCCAGGTGCTGGGCAGTGCCGACGACGAGCTGGCGCTGCGCATCCGCTACTGGATCACCCACCCGGCCCCCAAGGACCAGGACGAGTTCAGCAGCGCCACCTACGCGATGTTCACCCCGGCCGACCCGGCCACCGGCAGTTGCAACACCCGATGAGCTGGCTGACAAGACATCTGCTGGCCGCCGCGCTGGCCCTGGGCGTGCTGGGCGCGCAGGCACAGGGCGTGGACGGTCCCGGCCTGGCCGCCGTGCAGCGCGTGCAGGTGGCCGACCCCTTCATCGAGTTCCGCACCGGCCCGGGCCGCGGCTACCCAGTGCACTACGTGGCCGAGCGGGGCGCCTGGGTGCAGGTCGAGCGGCGCCACACCGACTGGTTCAAGCTGCGTGCCGAGACCGGCCAGGTCGGCTGGGTCACGCGCGATCAGCTGCTGGCCACGCTGGGCGACGACGGCCAGCCCACCCGCTTTGCCGGCCTGCAGCTGCAGGATTACCTGCAGCGCCGCGTCGAGGCCGGCGCGATGATCGGCCGCTTCCAGTCCGAGCCCATGGTGCGCCTGTGGGCCGGCTGGCGCCTGCACGAGGCGCTGGCGCTGGAGCTGGCGATCGGCCAGGTGCAGGGCGTGTACTCGGGCACCTCGCTGGCCCAGGTGCAGATCGTCAGCGAGCCCTGGTCCAACCAGCGCTGGTCGCCCTTCGTGGGCGTGGGCCTGGGGCGCTTCAACAACCTGCCCAACAACAGCCTGGTCGACGACGCACGCACCAACGTCAACATGGGCCTGGCCACCGCCGGCCTGCGGGTGCACCTGGCCGAACGTTTCGTCGTGCGCCTGGACTGGACCCTCTACACCGCGCTGCTGGGCGACAGCGGCTATGGCGAGTACCGCGCGCTGAACGCCGGACTGTCCTTCTTCTTCTGACCCCACCCCACCGATGAAGCCCCTGACCCACCTCCTGGCCGCACTGGCCCTGGCCTGCTCCCTGCCCCTGGCCCGCGCCCAAACCCCACCGCCGGCCGAGCAGCCGGTGCAGCCGACAGTCGAACGGCGTGACGTGAAGCTGCCGCGCCTGCCCTCGACCGATTTCGAGGTGGGGCTGTTCTTCGGCATCTACTCGGTGCAGAACTTCGGTACGCAGGGCGCGGCCGGCCTGCGCCTGGCCTACCACCTCACCGAGGACTGGTTCGTCGAGGCCGCGCTGGGCCAGGCCAAGGTCAGCGACGAGGCCTTTCGCCGCGTGCTGCCCGGCGGCGTGATCACGCCGGGCCAGGAAACGCTGAATTACATGAACCTCTCGGCCGGCTACAACCTGCTGCCCGGCGAGCTGTTCCTGGGCGCGCAGCGCGCGCTGCCCACGCAGCTCTACCTGATCGGCGGCGTCGGCACCACCCGCTTCAACGGCCAGCGCGCGCAGACCTTCAACCTGGGCATGGGCTGGCGCGTCTTCCTGCGCGACGAGTGGGCGCTGCGCGTGGACCTGCGTGACCACCTGTTCCCGCTGGACCTGCTGGGCCAGCGCGACCGCACCCACAACCCCGAGCTGACGCTGGGCGCCTCGTTCCTGTTCTGAGCGCCATGATGCTGACCCGACGCCACTGCCTGCTGGCTCCGCTGGCCGCGGCCGCACTGCCCGCACGCGCCACCATCGCCCCGGGCGCGGCGGCGCCCGACTTCACGCTGCGCCAGCTCAGCGGCGCGCCGCTGCGCCTGCGCGAGCAGCGCGGCCAGGTGCTGATGCTGAACTTCTGGGCCAGCTGGTGCGGCCCCTGCCGCGACGAGATGCCGCTGCTCTCGCGCCTGCACGACAAGTACCGCGCCTCGGGTTTCGCGCTGTGGGGCGTCAACGTCGACGACGAGCCGAAGAACGCCGCCGCCACCGTCGACAAGCTGCGCACCGCCTTCCCGGTGCTGCTGGACACCGACAAGGCGGTCAGCCGCCTCTACGAGATCAAGGCCATGCCCAGCACCCTGCTGATCGACCGCGACGGCGTGCTGCGCCGCCTGCACCGCGGCTACCAGGCCGGCTGGGTCGAGTCGCTCTACGAACCCCAGCTGCGCGAACTGCTGCGAGACTGACGATGAAGCCCACGCTGATGCTGATGCTGTGCGCCGCCGCGCTGTCCGGCTGCGCCATCCCCGAGCCCTGGGTTGCGCCTTACGAGCGCGAGCGCCTGGCCGACCCGATGATGAACCCGGGCCGCGACCAGCTGGCCGCGCGCCACCGCGAGCACGTCTACACGGTGCGCGAAGCTGCCCGTGGCGCCAACGGCGTGCAAGGAGGCGGCTGTGGCTGCAACTGACACGCTGCGCCGCGTTGCCCGCCTGCTGGCGCGCGCGCTGGGGCTGGGCGGCGGCGCCCTGCTCGCCCCCGCCGCGCAGGCGGTGGACCTGCCGCCCGACGGCGCCGAGGCGCTGGTCCACATCTACAACGGCGGCGGCGTGCGCGCCATCGGTCCGGCGCTGCTGGTGCGCAAGAGCATCGCCGACCGGGTGCAGCTCAGCGGTCAGCTCTACGTGGATGCGGTCAGCAATGCCTCGATTGACGTGGTCACCACCGCCAGCCCTTTCAAGGAGACGCGCACCGAGCTGGGCGTGGGTGTCGACCACGCAGTGCGCGACACCCTGCTGCACCTGGGACTGACGAACAGCACCGAGCCCGACTACACCGCCCGCACGCTCAGCGCCGACATCAGCCAGGAGGTCTGGAGCGGCATGGCCACGGTGAGCCTGGGCTTCAGCCGCGGCGCCGACCAGGTCAAGCGCCATGGCGACCCGGGCTTTGCCGATGAGGCCCGCCACTGGCAATGGCGCGCCGGCTGGACGCAGGTGCTCAGCCCGCGCTGGCTGGCCGCGCTCAGCGCCGAATCGCTGGCCGATGACGGCTACCTGGGCAGCCCCTACCGAGCCGCGCGCGTCTTCGGCGCGCTGGTGCCCGAGCGCGTGCCGCGCAGCCGCAGCGGCCAGGCCGTCAAGCTGCGTGTGCAGGGCGACCTGTCGTCCGACAGCGTGCGTCAGGCGATGCGCGCCGAGGGCCGCCTCTACCGCGACAACTGGGGCATCCAGGCCGTGACGCTGGAAGGCGGCTACAGCCGCTACCTCGGCAGCGCTCTGGGCGACTGGCTGGCCGAGGGCTTCGTGCGCCTCAACCGCCAGCAGGCGGCCAGCTTCTACAGCGACGACGCCACCCGCGAGACGCTCTACGTCAGCCGCAACCGCCAGCTGGGCAGCTTCACCAGCACCAGCCTGGGCGCCAAGGCCAGCCGCGCCGCCGGCGGCCGCTGGCAGGACTGGAACCTGCGTCTGGGCGGCTCGCTCGAGCTGGTGAACTTCCGCCACAGCGACTACACCGACCTGCGCTCCGGCGCGGCCTACCGATTCACCGGCCTGCTGCTGCAAGTGCAGGCCACCGGCAGCTTCTGACACCGATGACCCGCCTCCTCCTGCTCGTGCTGGCCCTGCTCGCCGGCCCCTCGACCGCCCTGGCCCAGACCGCGGCGCCGGCCGCACCGGCCGCCTCCGCCCCGGCGCAGCCCGATGCTGCACTCGACGCCCGCGCCCAGGCGCTGAAGGCCCAGGTGCTGCAGCTCAACCGCGACCTGCTGGTGCTGGAAGAGGAACTGCTCTACCCGGCCAGCAGCCAGGTGGCGGTGTTCGTGTCGATGGACGTGGGCCAGCTCTTCGGTCTGGAGTCGGTGCAGGTCAAGCTCGACGACAAGGTGGTCGCGCAGCACCTCTACACCGAGCGCGAGGTGGCCGCGCTGCACCGCGGCGGCGTGCAGCGCCTGTGGCTGGGCAACCTGAAGGCCGGCACGCACGAGGTCACCGCCTTCTTCACCGGCCAGGGCCCGCATGCGCGCGATTACCGGCGCGCCACCACGCTGAACTTCGACAAGGCCGGCGAGGCGCGCTACATCGAGCTGCGCATCACCGACCGCCTGACCAAGTTGCAGCCCGAGTTCGACGTCAAGGTCTGGCAGTGAAGCGTCTGTTGCTGTCCCTGGCGCTGGCCGCGGCCGTGCCGGCCCAGGCCGCGGTCGATCCGCCGCCGGTGCGCGCGCTGCAGGCGCCGCACTGGGGCGATGGCTTGTTCTTCTTCTTCCAGGACCGCCACTTCGACGCGCTGAGCGCCTTGATGGTGTCGCAGCACTTCGACCGCCTGGGCCTGCACGGCGACGAGGCGGCGCTGCTGCGCGGCGGCCTGCTGCTGGCCTGGGGCATGCACGACGAAGCGGCCGCCGTCTTCGAGCGGCTGCTGACCGACAGCGCCGACGCCGCCGTGCGCGACCGCGCCTGGTACTTCCTGGCCCAGGTGCGCTACGCCCGTGGCCTGGACGATGAGGCCCAGACCGCGCTGGACCGCATCGGCGCCCCGCTGGCCGACGGCCTGGAGCCGGCGCGCGCGCTGCTGGCCGCCCAGGTGGCGCTGGCCCGACAGCAGCCCGATGCGGCGGCCGCCGCGCTGACCGCGCTGGCCGAACAGCCCTACGACCCCAGCGCCACCACCGGCCCGGCGCGCAGCTGGTGGGCCCGCTTCTGGGCCTGGCTGGGCGTCAGCCTGGCCACCGACCCGCAGGGCAGGCCCGTGGACGACGCCCCGCTCTACGCCCGCTACAACCTGGGCGTGGCCCTGGTGCGCGCCGGCCGGCTGGACGAAGGGCGGCCCTGGCTGGAGCGCCTGGGCACCATGCCCGCCGCGCACGAATCCCAGCGCGCGCTGCGCGACCAGGCCAACCTGGCGCTGGGCTATGCCGCGCTGCAGGCCAGCGAGCCCGAGGCGGCCCGCACCGCGCTGGAGCGCGTGCGGCTGCAAGGCCCATCCTCGGCCAAGGCGCTGCTGGGCTTCGGCTGGGCCGACCTGGCGCTGAAGAACCCCCGCCGCGCGCTGCTGCCCTGGCAGGAGCTGGCCGGGCGCGACCCTGGGGATGCCGCGGTGCTGGAGTCGCGCATCGCCATCCCCTATGCGCTGGCCGAGCTGGGGGCCGACACCGCCGCCGAGGCCGCCTACAGCGACGCCCTGACCCGCTTCGACACCGAACAGCAGCGCCTGCAAGCCACCCAGGCCGAGCTGCAGCGCGACGCCTGGCTGGACGCCCTGGTGGCGCTGAACCCGGCCGACGCCATGGCCTGGTCGCGCAGCGCCGAGACCCTGCCGCCGCTGCCGCACGCCGCGCAGCTGGCGCCGGTGCTGGCCGACCACGCCTTCCAGGAGGGCTACAAGACCCTGCGCGACCTGCAGTTCCTGCACGCCCACCTCAGCGCCTGGCAGGGCACCATCGCCAGCTACCGCGACATGCTGGCGCACCGACGCGCCGTCTTCGAGCAGCGCCTGCCCGCGCTGGCCGCCGAAGAAGGCCAGCTGGCCGTGGCGCCGCTGCAGCGCCAGCAGGCGGCGCTGGAGACCGCGCTGACCGCCGCCGAATCCAGCGGCGACGGCCAGGCCTTTGCCGATGAGCGCCAGCGCGCGCTGCAGCAGCGCATCGCCCGCGTGCGCGCCGCGCTGCAGGACCTGCCGCCTGAGCAGCAGGCCGCCCATGCCGAGCGCCTGCGCCTGCTGGCCGGGCGCCTGCAGTGGGACCTGGCCCAGGCCGCGCCCGAGGCCGCCTGGACCACCCGTCGCGCGCTGCAGGCCAGTGCCCGCGCGCTGGACGAGGCGCAGGCGCGCCGCCAGCGCTTCAGCGGCCGCCCGACCGACCAGCGCCAGGCCTTCGACGACTTTGCCCGTCGCCTGGATGCGCTCGACGCCCGCATCACCCGTCTGCTGCCGCCGCTGCAGCGCACCGCGCGCGAGCAGGCCGGCGCGCTGCAGCACCTGGCGCTGGCGGCGCTGCAGACCCAGCAGCAACGCCTGGGTGCCTATGCCCAGCAGGCCCGCTACGGCATCGCCCAATTGCACGACCGCGCGCGCCAGCCGCTGGACACCCCGGAGGCCACCGATGCGCCGCGCTGAGCCCGCCCTGCTGATCGCCGCCCTGGCCCTGGCCGGCTGCGCCAGCGGCCCGCTGCCCGGCGACGACCAGCCCACGCTCAAGGCCCTGGCCCAGCGCCCGCTGCCGGCCGTCACCCCCGGCCGCCTGCCCACCGATGAGCAGCGGGCGCTGGCCGCCTGGCAGGCCCTGCTGGCCGCCCAGCCCGACGCCAAGCAGCGCGCCCAGGCCCTGCGCCGCCTGGGTGACCTGGAGATGGACGCCACCGACGCCCGCCTGGCCAGCCAGGACGGCGCCAGCGCCGACTACCGCGCCGCCATCGCCCGCTACCAGACGCTGCTGAAGGAAACGCCCAACGACCCCGGCAACGACCGCGTGCTCTACCAGCTGGCCCGCGCCCAGGAGCTGGGCGGCGACGCGCCCGCCGCGCTGGCCACGCTGGACCGCCTGGTGGCCACCTACCCGCAGACCACGGCGCTCGACGAAGCGCAGTTCCGCCGCGGCGAGCTGTTGTTCTCGGCGCGCCGCTACGCGCCGGCCGAAGCCGCCTTCGGCGCGGTGCTGGCCAGCCCGCGCCCGCACGGGCTGACCGAGCGCGCCCGCTACATGCAGGGCTGGAGCCAGTTCAAGCAGGCCCGGCTGGAGCCGGCACTGGGCAACTTCATGGCGGTGCTCGACACCCACCTGGCCGGCCGCGACCCCGCCGTTCCGGTAGAGCAACTGCCCGGCCTGTCGCGCGCCAACCGCGAGCTGGTCGACGACGTGCTGCGCGTCATCGCGCTGGCGCTGGAGAACCTGCAGGGCGTGGCCGCCATCGCGCCGCTGGTCGACAGCCCGCAGCGCGCCGGCTACGCGGTGCGGCTGTACCAGAACCAGGCCGCGCTGTACCTGAAGCAGGACCGGCCCAAGGATGCCGCCGACGCGCTGGGCGCCTTCGTTCGCCGCGCGCCGCAGGACCCGATGGCGCCGCTGCTGCAGGCCCAGGTGGTGCGCATCCACGCCGAAGCCGGCTTCGAGCAGCAGGCCCTGGCCGCCAAGCTGGCCTTCGTCGAGCATTACGGCCTGGATCCGGCCTTCAAGGCCAGTGCCCCCGAGGCCTGGCAGCGCGCCCGCCCGCTGGTGCGCGAGTTCCTGGGCGAGCTGGCCCAGCGCCACCACGCCGCCGCACAGAAGAGCCACCAGGCTGCCGATGTGCAAGCCGCGGTGCGTTGGTACCAGGCGCTGCTGGCCCAGTTCCCCGACGACGCCGACAGCCCGCGCCAGCGCTTCCTGCTGGCCGAGCTGCTGTTCGAGGACCGGCAGTACGACAGCGCCGCCGCCGAGTACGAGCGCTCCGCCTACCAGGACCCGCCGCACCCGCGCAGCGCCGAGGCCGGCTACGCCGCGCTGCTGGCGCACGACGCACGCCTGAAGGCCGCGCCGGACAACGCCGCGCTGGCCGCTGAGCGCCTGTCCAGTGCGCTGCGCTTTGCCGAACGCCATGCCGCTGATCCGCGCGCCGCCGCCGTGCTGGCCGATGCCGCCGAGCGCCAGCTGCGCGCCGGCCAGGCCGCACAGGCCCAGGCCAGCGCCGCCCGCGTGCTGGCCTGGCAGCCCGAGCCCGCCGCGCCGGTGCGCCGCAGCGCGCTGGGCGTGCAGGCCCGCGCCGCTTTCGACGCCGGCCGCTTTGCCGACGCCGAGCGCGCCACCCAGCAGGTGCTGGCGCTGACGCCCGACGGCGACGCGTCGCGCGCTGCGCTCAACGAGCGCCTGGCCGCGGCCATCTACCGCCAGGCCGAAGCCGCCCGCGACGGCGGCCAGGGCGCCCAGGCCGCCGCGCTGTTCGCCAAGGTGGGCAGCGCCGCGCCGGGCGCCTCGATCCGCGCCAACGCCGACTTCGACGCCGCCACGCAGTGGATCGCGCTGAAGGACTGGCCGCGCGCCGCCGAGGCGCTGGAAGCCTTCCGCCGCCAGCACCCCGGCCATGCGCTGCAGGCACAGGTACCGGCCCGGCTGGCCCTGGCCTACGACGAGTTGCAGCGCCCCGCCCTGGCCGCCGCCGAATACGAGCGCGTGGCCACCAGCGCCACCGAGCCCGAGGCCCGCCGCACCGCACTGTGGCTGGCTGCGCAGCGCCGCGAGAGCGCGCAGGACCGTGACGCCGCCGCCACCTGGGAGCGCTACCTCAAGGCCTGGCCGCGGCCCCTGCCCGAGGCCACCGAGGCCCGCGCCGCACTGGCCCGCCACGCCCGCAGCCCCGCCCAGGCGCTGGCCTGGCAGCGCGAGCTGCTGGCCAGCGAGCGCGCCGGCGGCAGCGCCCGCACCGCGCGAAGCAGGCTGCTGTCGGCCCAGGCCGCGCTGGCGCTGGCCCGGCCGGCGGACGAGGCTTGCCGCGCGGTGGCGCTGACCGAGCCGCTGGCCAAGTCCTTGGCGCTGAAGAAGACCCGCCTGGAGGCCGCGCTGCAGGCCTGGGGCGTGGCCGCCGAGGACGGGGTGGCCGAAGGGGTCACCGCCGCCACCTTTGCCAGCGCATCGCTCTACCAGGAGTTCGGTCAGGCGCTGCTGAAGTCGCAGCGGCCGAAGAAGCTCAGCAAGGCCGAGCGCGAACAGTACGACGTGCTGCTGGAAGAGCAGGCCTACCCGTTCGAGGAGAAAGCCATCGCGCTGCACGAAGCCAACGCGGCCCGCGTGCGCCAGGGCCAGTGGGACGAGCCGGTGCGCCAGAGCCTGGCCGCCTTGCGCACGCTGCGCCCGGCGCGCTGGGCCAAGGCCGAGCGCCGCGACGAGGCCGCCGGCGCTGCCGCGCAGCTCAACCGCGAGGCCATCGCGCTGCGCGAGCAAGGCAAGCTGCCCGAGGCCCGCGCGCGCTGGCAACAGGCCCTGGCCGCCGAGCCGGGCCACGCCGCCTCGGTGCTGAACCTGGGCGTGCTGCTGGACCTGTACCTGGACGAGCCGGTGGCGGCACTCGCCCAGTACCAGCGCTACCTCGAGCTGACCCCCGGCGGTGACGCCCAGGTCGGCAAGTGGGTGGCCGAGCTCAAACCGCGCGCCGCCAAGGCCGCTGCCCCGGTGAAGAAGGAGGCCACATGAGAGCCCTGACTGCCGCCGTGCTGCTGCTGGCCGCCTGCGCGGCCGGCGCGCAGGACCGCGCCGACATGGACCCCAGCCGCATCGTCGGCAACCGCGAGCTGCCCAAGGTCATCTACATCGTGCCCTGGAAGAAGCCGCTGCCAGATGCGCTGCAGGGCAAGCCGCCCACCAGCCTGGTCGACGAGGTGCTGGCCCCGCTCGACCGCGACGTGCACAAGCGCCGCCTGCGCTTTGCCAACGAATCCAACCCCACCGCCCAACCCACCGCCAACGAGAGCCCCCGATGAATGCCTTCGATACCGCTGTCAAGTTCTTCCAGGATTGCGGCCTGTTCATCTACCCCAGCCTGCTGATCATGTCGCTGGGCCTGGCGATTGCCATCGAGCGCTTCGTCTTCCTGCGCCGCGCGCGCAGCGACAACCGCGCACTCTGGGAGCAGGTACAGCCGCTGCTGGGCCAGGGCCAGCTCAAGCAGGTGCAGTCGCTGGCCAGTGCGTCGGACGCCGCGCTGGGCAAGCTGGTGGCCAACGGGCTGGACCGGCTGCAGACCTCGAAGAAGCGCGAGGACATCGACGCCGCGATGGAAGAAGGGATGATGGAGATCGTCCCGCGCCTGGAGAAGCGCACCCACTACATCGCCACCTTCGCCAACGTGATCACGCTGGTCGGCCTGCTGGGCACGATCATGGGCCTGATCAAGGCCTTCACCGCGGTGGCTCAGGTCAACCCGGCGGAGAAGGCCGAGCTGCTGTCGGCGTCCATCTCCATCGCGATGAACAACACCGCCTTCGCGCTGATGGTGGCCATTCCCTTCCTGCTGGTGCATGCCTTCCTGCAGGCGCGCACGGCGGAGATCGTCGACGGCCTGGAGGCCGCCAAGATCAGCTTCCTGAACACCGTGCAGCGCCTGGCCGGCACGCACTGAGATCATGGCGATCCGACGCTTGCGCAAGGCGCCAGCGGCGCTGGAGGTCACCGCGTTCATCAACCTGATCGTGGTGCTAGTGCCCTTTCTGCTGTCCACCGCGGTGTTCACCCGGCTGGCGGTGCTGGAGCTGAACCTGCCGGCGCAGACCGCCGGCGTGGAGAAGCTGCAGGTCGACAAGCTGCAGCTCGAGCTGGTGCTGCGCGCCGATGCGATCGACGTGGGCGACCGCATCGGTGGCCTGATCGCGCACCTGCCGCACACCGCCGACGGCCCGGATGTGCGCGCGCTGAACGCGCTGCTGCACCAGGTCAAGGCGAAGTTCCCGGACGAGAAGGCCGCCACGCTGCTGGCCCGCCCTGACACACCCTACCGCACCCTGGTGGCGCTGATGGATGCCACCCGAGAGGGCCGCACCACCCGCGGCACCGAGGTGGTCAAGGCCGAGCTGTTTCCGGTGATCTCGCTGGGCGACGCTCCGCAGGGGAAGTGACATGGCCAAGCTGACCCCGCTGCAAAAACGCGCCGCCCGCAAGGCCCGCGACCACGACATGGTCGACATGAACCTGGTCTCGCTGATCGACGTGTTCACGATCCTGATCTTCTTCCTGCTGTCCAACGCCACCGAGGTGGAGATCCTGCCGGCCAGCAAGGCGGTGCGCCTGCCCGAGTCGGTGGCCGAGACCGCGCCGCAGGCCACGCTGGTGGTGACGGTGAGCGCCGAGGACATCGTGGTCGAAGGCCGCCGCGTGGCCGCCACGCCCGAGGCCCTGGCGCAGACCGAGGACCTGATCGCGCCGCTGCAGGCTGAGCTGCAGCGCCTGCTGGCCGAGCGCCAGGCGGTGCGCGCCGAGAACGACCGCAAGAGCGTCACGCTGATGGCCGACCAGGAGCTGCCCTACCAGCTGCTGCGCAAGGTCATGGTGTCCTGCGCCCGCGCGGGCCTGGAGGACGTGCGCTTCGCGGTGCGGCAGAAGGCGGTGTCGTCATGAATGCCGCGATGACGATGCCCGCAGTGAGCTTTCGCCAGCCGGTGCTGGCCTGGTCGGTCTCGGCGATCGACGAGGCACGCTTTCGCCGCCTGTGGCGCGGCCTGCTGCTGGCCAGCCTGCTGGGCGCGCTGGTGGCCGGCTGGCTGCCGCGGCCCGAGCGCGCGCCCGAGGCCCGGCCCGGCCTGAGCGCGCCGATGGTCAAGCTGCTGGAGGAGAAGCGCCTGGCGCCTCCACCGCTGCCGGTGCGGCCCGCGCCCACTGAGGACAAGCCGGCCATCGACAAGACCGCCGAGCGCCCGCCCGCCGAGAAGGACACGCCGGCGAAGAAGGCCCCGAAGCCGCGCAACGAGCAACCCAACCCCGATCAGCCGCCGGTGCCCGAAGCGCGCCGACCCATCGAGGGCCGTGCGCCCGGCGAGGTCGGCCCGCGCCAGCGTGCCGCCGGCGTCGGCCTGCTGGCGATGAAGGACCAGCTGGCGGCCATCCACGGCGCGCCCACCGCGGTGCAGCTGCAGGAGAAGATCAACCCCGGCCCGGGCGTCGGCGTGGCCACCGGACCCGGCGTGGGCGCCGGCACCCAGCCGGGCCTGCCCGACCGCGCGCTGATCACCAGCAACGCCACCGGGGGCAGCGGCGGCATCAACACCGCCGCGCTCAGCCGCGACAGCGGCGGCGGCGGTCTGGCCGGCCGCAGCACCACGCTGGTCGAAGGCGTGGCCGGGGGGGGTGGCGGGGGCGGCCCGGGCGGCGGTGGCGGATCAGCCACCGGCGGCAAGGGCAACGGCACCGGCGTGGGCGGCGGCAGCGCCAGCAAGGGCGGCGCGGTGCAACGCGGCAACAGCGGCAAGGCCTCGCGCTCGCTGGAGGAGATCCGGCTGGTCTTCGAGCGCCACAAGGGCGCGATCTACGCGATCTACAACCGCGCCTTGCGCGACGACCCGTCTCTGCAGGGCAAGGTGGTGGTGGAGCTGCGCATCGCCCCGGCCGGCAACGTCAGCGGTCTGCGCCTGGTCAGCAGCGAGCTGAAGACGCCCGAGCTGGAGGCCAAGCTGCTGGCGCGCATCCGCCAGTTCGACTTCGGCGCCAAGGACGTGGACGAGATGGTGGTCAGCTGGCCGCTGGATTTCCTGCCCTCGTGACCGGGGTGGCGTCGGGCGGCGAGAATGCAGTGGTCCGCCACCGCCCACACGCCGCATGAGCCCGCCACGCCAGCGCTTTCGCCGCCGTCCCGACCAGGCTGTCACCGCCGTGCAACTGCGGCTGGACACCGATGGTCTGGTGTACCGCAAGTGGGGCGACCTGCAGCGTGCCCGGGCGGGCGACTGGCTGGTGGACAACGACGGCGATGTCTACACCGTCGCTGCCGACAGCTTCGCGGCCACCTACCGCGAGGTCTCGCCCGGCCGTTTCGTGAAGAGCGCGCCGGTGTGGGCCGTGCAGGCCGGCAGCGCCGGCAGCGTGGTCACCCGCGAGGGCCGCACCCACCACGCCGCCGGCGACTGGCTGGTGTCCAACCAGCCTGACGGCGGCGACGCCTATGCCATCAGCGCCGAGCGCTTTGCGCAGCTCTACGAGCCGGACGACCCGGGCCTTAGCGCTGTTTAGCGCCAGCGGCGCCTAGAGTGGCGGGGTGACAGCCACGCCCTCTTCCACGCAGACCGGGACGACCACCCCACGGCCGACGGCACCGGCCGCGGCCGCGCTGGCCGCCGAGATCGCCCTGTGCGGTTGGCGGCAGCTGTTCATGCCCGACGCACCGCCGCCGCGGCTGCCCGAGGCGCTGACCGTGGCCTGGTGGCGGTCCCGCCAACCCTGGCTGCTGCGGCACCAGCACACCGGCATCGCCCATCAGCTGGAGGCGCTCGAGCAGGCGCTGGCGGCGATCGCCTGGATCCGGCTGGACAACGGGCCCGAGCACATCAACGACCGCATCGCGCAGGCGATGGCCCTGATCGATTCAGCCGGCCTGCGGCGCCTGCGCTCGCGGCTGCGGGTGCTGCGTCGGCAGGCGCTGCATGTGGCCCATCACTACCAGGGCTCGCTGCTGTGCCGCTCCTGCGCCCGGCTGCTGGAGCACATCGCCGCGACGGCACGAGTGCTGCATGACCACCTGGACGCGCCGGCGCTGCGCCAGTCGCTGGCGCGGGCTGAACGCCTGTGGGCGGCGTCGGACACCGTGCGGCGCGCCCGGGAGATGCAGGCACTGGTGCAGGGACTGGTCGAGCGTCTGCGCTCGATGGACGCCGGTGGCGCCTCCAGCATGTCCGGGCACATCGTGCCCGCCTTTCGCACCTTCGAGCAGGACCCCGGCGAGGCCACGCGCGAGCCGCTGGCCCGCCACATGCACGCCTATGCCCATGACCTGTGGGCCCGCGTGCGGCGGCTGCTGGCCCTGAGCGAGCCGCCGCATGGCGCGCCCCTGCCCCTGGACCGGTCGGCCGCCGACAGCCTGTGCCGCTTCCTGGACGGCCTGCCGCCCGAGCAGGTGCTGCTGAAGGTGGCCGAGCTGTCCAAGCTGGGCGCCCTGGCCCAGCAACTGCTGGGACCCCTGGCCGCCGGGCGCTGAGCCCCCCGGCCGCGCCAGGTCCGACACTGGCCCGACAATCGGCCGCGCGCAAGGACACGGGAGGGAGGTGCGCGTGAACGACACAGACATCGAGGCCATGGTGGCCCGCCTGGAGGCCCACAGCGCGGCCCATCCATGGCGCTACCGGATCCATGTGGCAGCCCTGGTGCTGCTGGGGTTCGTGATCGTGCTGGCAGTGGCCGGCGGCGCAGGGCTGCTGCTGCTGCTCGTGCTGGCCGCGGTGCTGGCGCTGCTGTGGAGCGGCTCGCCGGCCGTCTGGCTGCTGGTGGCCAAGCTGGGCAAGCTGCTGCTGCTGCTGATCTGGCCGCTGTGGTCGGTGCTCAAGCAGTCGATGCAGTCGCTGTTCACGCGTTTCGACCCGCCGCAGGGCCTGGTGGTCGGGCGGGCCCAGGCGCCGGTGCTGTTCGAGCAACTGGATCGGCTGCGCCGCGAACTCAAGGGCCCGCCGGTGCACGAGGTGCAGGTCTTCGATGAAGTGCAGGCGGCCGTGGTCCAGCACCCGCGCATGGGCCTGGTGGGCTGGCCACGCAACTACTTGCGCCTGGGCCTGCCGCTGCTGGAGGCGCTGTCGCCCGACGAGGCGCTGGCGGTGGTGGCCCACGAGTACGGCCACCTGCGCGGCGCGCACGGCCGCTTTGGCGCCTTTGTCTACCGGCTGCGCCTGAGCTGGAGTGCCTTGCTCGACCAGACGGCCCGCGCCGAGGGCCGCCTGGGCCGCTGGTCGTCGGCCTGGCTGCGCCGCTTCGTGCCGCATTTCAATGCCTACACCCAGGTGCTGGCGCGCGCCGAGGAGTACGCGGCCGACCAGACCTCGGTGCGCTGGGTCGGCGCCGCCGCGGCGGCCAATGCGCTGAAGCGGGTCAACCTGGCCGCCGCCGCCTGGTCGCAGTGGCACGACGAGCTGTTCCGGGGGGTGCGCGATCAACCCAGCCCGCCGACCGACCGCGCCCAGCGCTGGGCCGCGCTGTGCCGCCACAGCGACCCGCGCGCCGGCGACTGGTGGGTGCAGGCCGCCGACCGCCCGGCCGAGGTGATGGACACGCACCCGACGCCGCGCCGCCGTCTGCTGGCGATGGGGCTCGGTGCGGATGCGGTCGAGGCCACGCCACCGCCGCTGGCAGGCCCCAGTGCCGCCGAGGCCTGGTTCGGGCCCGGCGTGGCCTCGCTGCGCGAGCAGTTGCAGCAGCGCTGGCACGAGTCCATCGCCGAGGACTGGACCGAGCGCCACAGCGAACACCGCCAATGGCTGGCGCGCGTGGCCGAGCTGCAGACCCTGCCCGAGCGCGACCACGAGGCCGAACTGGAGCTGCTGAACCTGCGCCTGCGCACCGAACCCGAGGCCGATCTGCGCGCGCCGCTGCAGGCTCGGGTCGACGCCGAACCCGACAACGCGCTGGCCCACTACCTGCTGGGCCTGGCGCAACTCCGTGCCGACGACGTCCAGGGGCTGCAGAGCCTGGAGCGGGTGATCGCGCTGGATCCGCCCTCGACCAAGCCCGCCTGCGAGCGCGCCTGGGAATGGCTGCGCAGCCGCGACCGCGACGCCGCCGCGCACTGGCAGCAGCGCTGGCACGAGCGCCACGCGCTGGAGCAGGCGCGCGACCGGCAGCTGGAGAAGGTCAGCCCCACCGACCGTCTGGCCCCACCGGCGCTGGACGATGCCGCGCGCCACGAGGTGTTGCGCCTGTTGGCCACCCAGCAGGCCGTGCGACGGGCCTGGGTGGTGCGGCGTCTGATCGATGCCGATCCGACCGTGGTGGTCCATCTGGTGGTCCTGGAGCTGGGCTGGTGGGCCCGCCTGCGCCGCCAGCATGCGGACATCGTCTCGGCGCTGGCCCGCCAGCCGTGGCCGATGGGCTGCCATCTGCTGACTGCCCACACGCGTCGACGCCCGAAGGCGGAGAAGGTCGACGGTGCCTGGTGCGCCGTCAACCCGCGCACGGCTAGCGCCTGACCGGGTCGGCCGCGGCCCGTCGGCGGGTGGTCGACCCCACGTCCGCGGCGCTGCGCCACCCCGCGCCGCGCACATGGGCGATCCGGCAACGTCCTCGCGGGCGCCTGCGGGGCCGCTTCGTCAGCCACGCCGTTGGTCGTGCCGCCGTCCGACACCGCTGGGTGCCCATCCCACCGCCCTGGCGTTGGCGCGCATCGTGCCCCCCCAAAGATGAAGTACCCGCCTTAGCGGTGGTTAGCGGCGGTCAGGCCAACACTCTCGGCACTTTGTAAGGAGATGCATCCATGCCGGTCGTGACCGAATTCACCCAGTCGATGGACAAGTTCAAGAAGGCGACGCTGCCGCTGTCGCCCTCCGAGTCGTTCAAGGGCTTCCGCGACAGCCACAAGAAGATCCTCGAGGCCTTGAAGGCCATGGACCAGGTGGCCGGCAAGACCGCCGAAGGCATGCGCGAGGCCTACGGCAAGTACGACCAGGAGGTCACTCTCTGGCTGGACAAGATCGACAAGCAGTTGCTGAAGGAGACCAACAAGAAGCCCCTTCAGTCCGAGCTCACGAAGTTCAAGCAGTCGCTGGCGGCACTGGGGCTGGACTACCGGCAGACCTTCACCCGCATGGCGGAGCAGGAATCCGCCGAGTCGTCGCGCGCCGAGACCCGCGAAACCGGCAAGGGTGTGGCCCAGTCCATGGCCCAGGAGGTCAATCAGCGCAAGCTCGATGCCGCGGTGAAGTACATGAAGGAGAAGCGGTCCGAGGAACTGCACTCGCAGACCGACCTGGAAAAGAAGATGCTGCGCCAGAACCAGGAGATGGTGTCGCACAGGGAGGAGGCGCAGAAGCTGCTGCGTCTGGCCGAGCAGGACGCCGCCGACGGACGCCAGGAGCAGGCGGCGAAGAAGGCCGACCTGCTTCGCCGCACGGCCGAGCAGCTGCAGGAGAACGCCCAGAGCCAGTACGAGGAGATGGACCGGGTGCAGAAGGGCTTCGCCGACTTCCGCAGCTCACTGAACTGGGGGGCGATCTCCAAGAAATTCGATCTGGACGCCGTCGCCAACACAGCGGTGTTCCAGAAGGCCTATGAGAAGGAGCTCAAGGGCCAGGCCGGCAAGTATTCCGCCGCCATCCGCCTGGGCATGTCGTGCATCCGCCTGGCCAAGGCCACCAAGGAGGTCGCCAACGATGTGGAGATGATGGCCGGGCAGGCGGTGGCCTTGTCCCGGTCGGCCAAGGACGTGCTGGAGTTCGTGCTGGTCAACCTGATGGACGGCAAGGGCAAGACCCACCGTGCCGCCTTCAACCAGGCGCTGAGCGACGAGCCGAAGAACTCGGTGGACCACCAGTTGCACTCGCTCGAGTCCGCGCTCTCGTCGGTGAAGGGCTACGTCCAGGACTTCTCCAGCGCCCGCAACGAGGAGGACCGCACACAGGCCGCCGACAATGCGCTGATGCAGTGGGACCGTGCGGAGATCGCCCTGCTCGGTGCGCGCGAGCAACTCAACGCCGCCGTCTCCGCGCTGGGCCAGGCCAAGAGCCGCGTGCCGTCCACCTTGAGCGACAACCCGCTGGTGAAGAAGGCCCTGATGGAGATGGGCAGCAAGGTGATCGAGCGCCAACGCACGCTCAAGGAGCAGGCGCAATCCGCGGAGATGCTGGGCAAGCTGTTGCGTCAGTTCAAGATCCTGCAGGACTGAGCGCCCGCGCCAGGAAACCGAACAGCCGCTCGTCGCCACAGAAGGCGACGTTGAAGCGCATCCACGGCGTGGGCTGCAGGTCGGCCATGAACAGGTGGCCGGGGCCGAGCATGATGTCCTGCTCGGCCGCTTCGTTGGACAGCGCCACCGGGTCGGGCAGCGCCGGGTGGCGCGCCCACAGGAACATGCCGGCCTTGGGTTCGTGGAACAGCTCGAAGCCCAGGTCCACCAGGCGCTGGGCCGCCTGCTGGTGGGCACCGGCCAGGCGCTCTCGCAGCGCTTTCAGGTGCTTGCGCCAGCGGCCCTCGGTCAGCGCGCCGTGCGCCAGGCGCTCGCCGAACTCGGCGCTGGTCAGGCCGGAGATCATCTTCAGCTGCGCGAGGTCCTCGACCAGGTCGGGGTGGCCCAGCAGAAAGCCCACCCGGATGTTGGGCGAGATGGTCTTGCTGTAGCTGCCGATGGTCAGCACCCGGCTGAGCTGGTCCAGGCTGGCCAGCGAAGGGCGCGGCTCGGGGTCGAGGTCGGCGTAGATGTCGTTCTCGACGATGGTGAGGTCATGCTTCTCGGCCAGTTGCAGCACCCGGTGCAGCTGGGCCAGCGACGCCACCGAGCCGGTCGGGCTGTGCAGCCGCGGCTGGGTGAAGAAGACCTTGGGTCGGTGGGCGGTCAGCAGCGATTCCAGCGCAGCCAGGTCCCAGCCCTGCGGGGTGCGCGGCACGCCCAGCAATTGCGCGCCCTGGTAGCGCAGCGCGAACAGCAGGTTGGCGTAGCCGGGGTCGTCCACCAGTACCGCGTCGCCCGGGCGCACCAGGCGGCGCACCGCCAGGTCCAGCGCCTGGCTGCTGCCCTGGGTCAGCAGCACCTGGCCGGGGTGGACCTGCACCTCCTGCTCGGCAAAGGCCTCGGCGATGTGCTGGCGCAGCGGCGGGTAGCCCTTCGGGTCGCCGTAGCCGCCCAGGTCGGCGTCATCGGCGGCCAGGTGGCGCAGCGCGCGGCGCAGGCCGTCCTCGAACAGCCAGTCACCCGGCAGCCAGCCGCAGCCGGCCTTGATGCCCAGGTGCCGGTGCTCAAAGATCTTGCGCAGGTACCACATCGAGTCGAAGCCCTGCGGCCCGCTGGCCGCGGCGGCCACCGGTGTGCCCGGCGTGGCCCGCTTGCGCACGAAGAAGCCCGAATGCGGCCGCGACACCAGGTAGCCCTGGGCCACCAGCCGGTCGTAGGCCTCGACCACGGTGAACACGCTGACCTGGTGGGCATGGGCGAACTGGCGGATCGATGGCACCTTGGTGCCGGCGCGCAGCGCGCCCTCGTCGATCTGGGCGGCGAGACCCTCGACGATCTGGGTGACCAGCGGGGTGGCGGAAGTGGGCTGCAGGCTCAGCATGGCATCTGTACTGGGCGGCGGACCGGCACAGTGTGTCCGGACGCCGCCATGGCTGTGCATGGTAGCCGGGCGCCGAAGCGCCTACGATGCGCCCATCGCCCATCCCTTGACGAGGCCCTGATCATGCCGCTTGACGCCAAAACCGCCACCGCCACCAATGCCGCGCTGATGGCGCGCCGCCGCGCCGCCCTGCCCGCCGGCCTGGGCCAGACCTACGAGGTCTTCGTCGACCGCGCCGAGAACGCCGAGGTCTGGGATGTGGAAGGCCGGCGCTACATCGACTTCGCCGGCGGCATCGCGGTGCTGAACACCGGTCACCGCCACCCGAAGATCGTCGAGGCCGTCAAGGCCCAGCTGGACCAGGTGCACCACACCTGCTTCCAGGTCGTGGCCTACGAGCCCTACGTGGAACTGGCCGAGCAGCTGATCGCCCGCACCCCGGGCAACTTCGCCAAGAAGGCCTACTTCCTGTCCACCGGCGCCGAAGCCGTGGAGAACGCCGTCAAGATCGCCCGTGCGGCCACCAAGCGCCAGGCGGTGATCGCCTTCGGCGGCGGCTTCCACGGCCGCACGCTGCTGGGCATGGCGCTGACCGGCAAGGTCGCCCCGTACAAGGCCGGCTTCGGCCCCTTCCCGGCCGAGATCTACCACGCCGAGTTCCCCAACCCGCTGCACGGCGTGACGGTGGCCGATTCGCTGCGCTCGCTGGAGCACATCTTCAAGTACGACGTTGAGGCCGAGCGCGTGGCGGCCATCATCCTGGAGCCGGTGCAGGGCGAAGGCGGCTTCTATGTGGCGCCGCCGGAGTTCGCCCAGGCGCTGCGCGCGCTGTGCGACAAGCACGGCATCGTGCTGATCGCCGACGAGGTGCAGACCGGCGCCGGCCGCACCGGCACCTGGCTGGCCTGCGAGCAGTGGGGCGTGGCGCCCGACCTGGTGACCATGGCCAAGTCGATGGCCGGTGGCTTTCCCATTTCCGCGGTGATCGGCAAGGCCGAGATCATGGACAAGCCGCTGCCCGGCGGCCTGGGCGGCACCTACGCCGGCAGCCCGCTGGCCTGCGCCGCGGCGCTGGCGGTGCTCAAGGTGTTCGACGAAGAGAAGCTGCTGGAACGCTCCAAGGCCGTGGGCCAGCGCCTGAAGGATGGCCTGACCCGCCTGGCCGGCCAGCACAAGAGCATCCAGGACGTGCGCGGCCTGGGCGCGATGGTGGCGATCGAGCTGTTCAAGGGCGGCGACCTGTCGCAGCCTGATGCCGACCTGACCAAGCGCCTGTGCACCGAAGCCATCCAGCGCGGGCTGATCCTGCTGTCCTGCGGCACCTATGGCAACGTGATCCGCATCCTGGTGCCGCTGACCGCCAGCGATGCGGTGATCGACGAGGGCATGGCGGTGCTCGCTGACTGTCTCAAAGCCTGCGGCGCCTGAACTGACGACACCCGGCTGCGGCATCGCCGCAGCCACCCTCCGGGAGGGTGTCCGGGCCGGACGCTTGGGAGCGGCCCGGCGATGGCCCGGACATTCATCACTCGACCTTACTGCCGAGCGCGGTAGAGTCGCTGCCCATCAAGGAGCCCCCCATGGACATGCCCTCTTCCCCCCTGGCCCTGCTGGCCGACCCCAGCCTGCTGAAGACCGATGCGCTGATCAACGGCGAGTGGGTCGCCGGCAGCAGCCGCTTCGAGGTCACCGATCCCGCCACCGGTCTGAAGCTGGCCGATGTGGCCAACCTGGGTGCCGAGCACACCCACCACGCGATCGTCGCGGCCAACAAGGCCTGGCCGGCCTGGCGCGCCAAGACGGCCAAGGAGCGTGCGGCCATCCTGATGAAGTGGTTCGCGCTGATGCACGCCCATGCCGACGACCTGGCGCGCATCATGACCGCCGAGCAGGGCAAGCCACTGGCCGAGGCCAAGGGCGAGGTCGGTTATGGCGCCAGCTTCCTGGAGTGGTTCGCCGAGGAAGCCAAGCGCGTCTATGGCGAGACCATCCCCACCACCGACGGCAACAAGCGCTACGTCATCATCAAGCAGCCGATCGGCGTGTGCGCGGCGATCACGCCCTGGAACTTCCCGATCGCGATGATCACCCGCAAGGTGGCGCCGGCCCTGGCCGCTGGCTGCCCGGTGGTGATCAAGCCGGCCGAGGCCACGCCACTGTCGGCGCTGGCGGTGGCCGAGCTGGCGCAGCGCGCCGGCATGCCGGCGGGCGTGCTCAACGTGGTGACGGCCGATGCCGCACAGTCGATCGAGGTGGGCAAGGTGCTGTGCAGCTCCGACGTGGTGCGCCACCTCAGCTTCACCGGCTCCACCGAGGTGGGCCGCATCCTGATGCAGCAGTGCGCGCCGACGGTGAAGAAGCTCTCGCTGGAGCTGGGCGGCAATGCGCCCTTCATCGTCTTCGACGACGCCGACCTGGACTCGGCCGCCGAAGGTGCGGCGATCAGCAAGTACCGCAACTCGGGCCAGACCTGCGTCTGCACCAACCGCTTCTACGTGCAGGACAGCGTCTATGACGCCTTCATCGAGAAGCTGGCCGCCAGGGCCGCCGCGATCAAGGTGGGCAACGGCTTCGAGCCGGGCATCAACCAGGGCCCGATGATCGACGACCAGGCGATCGCCAAGGTCGAGGACCATGTGGCCGACGCGCTGGCCAAGGGCGCCAAGGTGGTGGTGGGCGGGCAGCGCATCGGCGAGCGCTTCTACACGCCCACGGTGCTGGCCGATGTGACGCCCGAGATGAAGGTCTCGAAGGAAGAGACCTTCGGCCCGGTGGCGCCGGTGTTCCGCTTCAGCACCGAGGCCGAGGCGATCGAGCTGGCCAATGCCACCGAGTTCGGTCTGGCCAGCTACTTCTACAGCCGCGACATCGGCCGCATCTTCCGCGTGGGCGAGGCGCTGGAGTACGGCATGGTGGGCATCAACACCGGCCTGATCAGCGTGGCCGAGGTGCCGTTTGGCGGGGTGAAGCAGTCGGGCCTGGGGCGCGAGGGCTCGCACCACGGCATGGACGATTACGTCGAGGTCAAGTACCTCTGCCTGGGCGACATCCTGAAGTGACGCCAGCGGCCGGCGCCGGGGCGCTCAGGCCCCGTCGTTGGCGGCCTCGCCCAGGCGCACCAGCCGACCCTCGCCACCCGCGGCCTGCGCGGTGGCGCGCTTGAGCAGGCTTTGCGCGTCGCGGCCGTGGGCCGGGAACTGGGCCAGGCCGTAGCGCATGCCCAGCGGCACGCTCTGGCCCGACACATGCATCGGCACGCTGGCCGTGGCCAGCAGCTTGCGGGCCACCGGTTCGGCGTCCTCGTCGGCGTCCATCCAGGCCAGCAGCACCGCGAACATGTCGCGGCCCAGCGAGGCCACCACGTCCGACGCGCGCAAGGCCGAGCGCAGCCGCACCGCGGCCTTGCGGCGCAGCACGTTCGCCGCTTCGGCGCCCTGGCTGGCCTCGACCGACTGCAGGCCCTCGAGCTGCAGCACCACCACGGCCATCGGCGCGGGCTCGCGCTCGCGCAGCGCCAGCAGGTGGGTCATGTGCTCCAGCAGCTGCTGGTGGTTGGGCAGGCCGGTGGCCAGGTCGATGCTGTAGGCGCGGCGCGCGGCGTCGTCCTGGCGCTTGCGCTCGATCGCCATGCGCAGCACGCGGCCGGCGGCATCGCCGTGCATCTCGCGGCTGGAAGCCACCTCGCGCACGCCGGCCTGCAGCCAGCGTTGGCATTCGGCCAGCGTGGGTTCAGGCGAGACCAGCACCAGCGCGGTTTCCAGCAAGGCGCGCGCCAGGCCGTTCCAGTGCAGCAGCTGCTCGGTCGACAAGCCGGGACCGAACTCCACCACCAGCGCATGCCAGGCATGCTGGTTGAGCAGCTCGTCCACCTCGGCCAGCGTGCGGGCCTGGTGGGCGATGAAGGGGCCGTGGGCGGAAGTGACGAGATCCAGGGGCCGCTGGCTGAGCACCAGGACCTGCAACGGCGTGGGTGACATGACGGGCGCGGGGGTTCTTTGCCCCGATGATGCCTGAGCAGCAGCGGCCACCGGCAGCGCGGAAACACCAAGGCTGGTTGTCAGCGCCGTGTCGGCGTAGCATGTCCGTGTGACAGGCGCCGGCCCCGGCCGAGGCCTCGAAAGGAGCCCGCATGCACCCGCCCCTCCCTGCCGCGCTGGACGGTCCCACGGGCCGGGACTGGTGGCGCGGCCTGTTGCCGCTGATCCTGCTGCTGCTGTCGGCCTGCGCCCAGGCCCCCCGCGCACCCGCCTCTGACGCCAGCCGCTGGGCCGACACCACGATGGGGCAGCCGGCGGTCGTGCCGGATGTGGAGGCGGCCCTGCGCCTGGACCCGGCGCTGCAGGCCTACCTGGAGCACACGCTGCGCCCGGCGGCCCGCCGCCAGGGCGCGCTGCTGGCGCTGTTCGAGGCGCTGCGCTCCAGCGACATCCGCGTGGTCTACGACGCCAGCACCACCCGCACCGCCGCCGAGACCTTCGAGGCGCGCAGCGGCAACTGCCTGTCGCTGGTGCTGATGACCGCGGCGCTGGCCGACGGGCTGGGGCTGTCGGTGGAATTCCGCGAGGTGCTGACCGACACCCAGTGGAGCCGCCTGGCCGGCCTGCATGTGGGCAACACCCACGTCAACCTGGCGCTGGGCCCGCGGCCGTCACCATTCGCCAGCGTGCTGCTGGCCCCGCCCCAGACGGTGATCGACTTCCTGCCGCCCGAGGCGGCCGGCAAGCTGCCGGCGCGCCGCATCAGCCGCCAGCGCGTGCTGGCGATGTACCTGAACAACCGCGCCGCCGAATGGCTGACCCAGGGCGACCTGGCCACCGCGCAGGCCTTCAGCCTGGCGGCCCTGGCCCAGGATGCCGCCTACCCCTCGGCCTACAACACCCTGGGCGTGGTGTTCCAGCGCCACGGCCGCGCCGACCTGGCCGAGCGCGCCTGGCGCGACGGCCTGGCCCAGGCCCCGGAGCACGCCACGCTGCTGGCCAACCTGGCGGCCGCGCTGCGCGCCCAGGGCCGCCCGGCCGAGGCCCAGCCACTGGAGGCGGTACTCGCCCGGGTCGAAGGCACCGCCCCGTTCGTGAACCTGTCACGCGGCCTGGCGGCACTGCGGGCGGGCGACCCCGCCGGCGCCCGCGACTGGCTGCTGAGGGAACTGGCCCGCGACCCCGACTACCACGAGATCCACTTCGCCCTGGCCCAGGCCGAACTGCAGCTGGGCCACCCGGCCCAGGCCCTGTCACACCTGCAGCGCGCCAGCGCCGAAAGCCCGCGGCCCGAATTGCGCTCTCTCTACGCCGCGAAGGCGGAACATCTGCGGGCGCTGGGCGTGCACTGAAGGCCAGAGACGACGATGCCAGCGCGTGGCTGGCATCTGGATCTTGGAGCGGGTGAAGGGAATCGAACCCTCGTATGAAGCTTGGGAAGCTGCCGTTCTGCCATTGAACTACACCCGCAGCGGTTTGCATTCTAGCTCGGCGACAATCACGCCCCTCGCTGAAACGATCCCCACAAGGCATGACCGACGCGCCCTTGTCCGCCGACGCGGCAGACTCCCCTGACACCCCCCGCCGCGGCATCCGCAGCTATGTGCTGCGCGCCGGCCGCATGGGCACTGGCCAGCAGCGGGCCCTGGAGGAACTGGGGCCGCGCTTCGTGCTGCCCTTCACCGGCCAGCCGGCCGACTGGTCCGCGGCCTTCGGCCGCGAAGCGCCGCGGGTGCTGGAGATCGGCTTTGGCATGGGGGCGGCCACCGCGCAGATCGCCGCCGCCCGGCCCGACACCGACTTCATCGGCATCGAGGTGCACACGCCCGGCGTGGGCGCGCTGCTCAAGCGCATCGGCGAGGAGGGCCTGAGCAACCTGCGCATCCTGCAGCACGACGCGGTGCAGGTGCTGGAGCAGATGGTGGCGCCGGACTCGCTGGCCGGCGTGCACATCTTCTTTCCCGACCCCTGGCACAAGAAGAAGCACCACAAGCGGCGGCTGATCCAGGCGCCGTTGGTGGCGCTGCTGGCCTCGCGCCTGGCGCCCGGCGGCGTGCTGCACTGTGCGACCGACTGGCAGCCCTATGCCGAGCAGATGCTGGAGGTGCTGTCGGCCGAACCGCGGCTGGTCAACACCGCCGACGGCTACGCCCCGCGGCCGGACTACCGCCCGCTGACCAAGTTCGAGGCCCGCGGCCTGCGCCTGGGGCACGGGGTCTGGGACCTGCTGTTCCGGCGGCGCTGAATCAGTCGGCCCAGGTCACCCAGCCGAAGTGCGCGGTGACCAGGATCAGCAGCCCGAAGCCGATGCGGTACCAGGCAAAGGGCTTGAAGTCGTGCGTGGCCACATAGCGCAGCAGCCAGCGCACGCACAGCCAGGCCGACAGGAAGCTGAACAGCAGGCCCACGCCGAACAGCGGCGCATCGGCCCAGTCCAGGTCGGCGCGCGCCTTGTACAGGCTGTACAGACCGGCACCAATCAGCGTGGGAATGCCCAGGAAGAAGCTGAAGTCGGTGGCCGCCTGACGCGACAGGCCCATCAGCATGCCGCCGATGATGGTGGCGCCCGAGCGGCTGGTCCCCGGCACCATCGCGAAGCACTGCACCAGGCCCACCTTCAGGGCGTCGGCTGGCGTCATGTCGTCCACCGTGGACACCCGCGTGTGGCCCGCCTGGCGGCGCTCGGCCCACAGGATCACGAAGCCGCCCAGGATGAAGGTCGAGGCCACCACGGTGGGCAGGAACAGGTGGGCCTTGATCCATTTGCCCACCAGCAGGCCCAGCACCACCGCGGGCAGGAAGGCGATCAGCACATTCAGCGCAAAGCGCCGCGCCTGCGGCTGCGCGGCCAGGCCGATGACGGTGTCGCGCACGCGCTGCCAGTAGACCAGGACCACGGCAAAGATGGCGCCGGTCTGGATCGCGATCTCGAAGACCTTCATCTTCTCGCCCACGAAACCCAGCAGCGAACCCGCCAGGATCAGGTGACCGGTGGACGAGATCGGCAGGAACTCGGTCAGGCCCTCGACCACGCCCATCACCGCCGCCTTCAGCAACACCAGCACATCCATCGCGTCATCCGTTCGGGGTCGCTGCGCCCCGGTTGCCCAAAGGCCGTGATCTTACCGACCGCGGTGGTCGCCCCCTGACGGGTCAGGCACCGGCCAAGGCCCTGGATACCATTAGGGGTATTGACGGCCGCCGTCAGCCTGTTAGGATTAATGACCGGTCAGTCAGTAAACATGTCCGAGCCCGCCATTCCCCACCGCCAGCGCCGCAAGGAAGCCCGCCCCAGCGAGCTGCTTGACGCCGCGCTGGCCCTGTTCACCGAAAAAGGCTTCTCGGCCACCCGGGCCGAGGAGGTGGCGCAGCGTGCCGGCGTGGCCAAGGGCACGCTCTACCTGTACTTCAACAGCAAGGAAGAGCTGCTCAAGGCCGTGATCCGCCACACCCTGTCCAGCGCCGTGGCCAACGGCCGCCAGCGCCTGCTGGAGCACCACGGCAGTGCCACCGAGGCACTGACCGAGCTGCTGCCCACCTGGTGGGAAGAGGTGTACGACAGCCCCAGCTCGGCCCTGTTCAAGCTGGTGATCACCGAGGTGCGCAACTTCCCCGACATTGCCGAGTTCTACGCCCAGGAGGTGATCGAACCCGGCCTGGCGGTGATCCAGGCCCTGCTGCAGCGTGGCATCGACCGCGGCGAGTTCCGCCCGGTCGACGTGGAGGCCGCCGCCCACTCCCTGGTGCTGCCGATCATCATGCTGTGCCTGCACAAGCATTCGGTGGGCGCCTGTGCGCTGGCCGACGCCATGGTGGCCGACCCGCGCCGCATCATCCGAAGCCACCTGCACCTGGTCCTGCACGGCCTGCAGGCCCAACCCATCGCCCCATGAGCCCAGTCCTGCGCCGCGTCCTGATCCTGCTGGCGTTGGCCGGCCTGGCCCTGGTCGGCTGGAAGCTGCGCCCGGGCGCCCCGTCCGCCGGACCGACGACCGCGGCAGCGGCCAGCGCCCCCAGCCGGGCCGCGCTGGAACTGCTGCCCGGCGACCTGGCCGTGGTGGCGGTGCAGCCACTCACCGAGGAGATCGAGCTCACCGGCAGCGTCAAGGCGGTGCGCAGCGCCCTGGTCAAGGCGAAAGTGGCCGCCGAACTGCGTGAACTCACGGTGCGCGAAGGCGACGCCGTGCGCGCCGGCCAGGTGCTGGGCCGGCTGGACGACACCGAGGCCGGCTGGCGCCTGAAGCAGGCGCAGCAGCAGGCCGATGCCGCCAAGGCCCAGCTCGACATCGCCGAGCGCGCGCTGGCCAACAGCCAGGCGCTGGTGGCCCAGGGCTTCATCTCGCCCACCGCGCTGGAATCCGCGCAGTCCACGGCCCAGGCCAACCGCGCCAGCTGGGCGGCGGCGCAGTCCGCGGTGGAGCTGGCCCGCAAGACCCAGGGCGACACCCTGCTGGTGGCCCCCATCAACGGCCTGGTGTCGGCCCGGCTGGCGCAGCCGGGCGAGCGGGTGGCGCTGGACGGGCGCATCCTGGAGATCGTCGACCTGTCGCAGCTGGAGCTGGAGGCGGCGCTGGCACCCCAGGCGGTGGCGCGGCTGTCGGTGGGCGCCACGGCCCGCCTGCGTGTCGATGGCATCACCGAGCCGGTGACCGCACGCGTCGCGCGCATCAACCCCACCGCCACCGCCGGCGCCCGCACCGTCACCGCCTACCTGAGCCTGGCGCCGCACCCGGCGCTGCGCCAGGGCCTGTTCGCCCAGGGCACGGTGGCCCTGGCCCGCAGCGACCGACTGGCCGTCCCGCTGGACGCCTTGCGCCAGGACCAGCCCCAGCCCTATGTGCTGGTGATGCAGGGCGGACAGGCCCGGGCGCATGCGGTGCAGACCGGGCTGCGCGGCCGCTCGCCGCAGGGCGAACCGCTGGTGGAACTGCTGTCCGGTGCCACCGCGGGTGACGCGCTGCTGCGCGAGCGCGTCGGCACGGTGCGCGACGGCACTGCGGTGCGCCTGGCGGCCACCGCGCCCGCCTCGGCGGCGTCCCGCTGAGCAGGGCCGACCCGCACCATGTGGTTCACCCGCGTCTCGATCAGCAACCCGGTCATGGCCGTGATGGTCATGCTGGCCTTCGTGGTGCTGGGTGGCTTTGCCGTGCAGCGGCTCAAGGTCGACCAGTTCCCGAACATCGAATTCCCCTTCGTGGTGGTCACCGTCACCTACCCGGGGGCCTCTGCCGAGGTGGTCGAGAACGAGGTGACGATCAAGGTCGAGGAGGCGGTCAACACGATCGCCGGCATCAACGAGCTGTTCAGCCGCAGCTACCAGGGCACCTCGGTCGTCATCGTCAAGTTCAACCTGGATGTCGACGGCCGCCGTGCCGCCGACGACGTGCGCGAGAAGGTGGCCCAGGTCAAGGCCACGTTCGCCGACGAGGTGGACGAGCCGCGCGTGCAGCGCTTCGACCCCGCGTCCCGCCCGATCTGGACCGTCGCCCTCACCTCGCCCGACGACAGCCGCAGCGCCTCCGAGCTGAGCACCTACGGCGACCAGGTGCTGAAGAAGCGCCTGGAGAACGTGCGGGGCGTGGGCTCGGTGGCGCTGGTGGGCGCGCAGAAGCGCGAGCTCAATGTCTACCTGCGCCCGCAGGCGCTGGAGGCCTTCTCGATCGGCGCCGACGCCGTGACCAGCGCGGTGCGCAACGAGACCCGCAACCTGCCCGCCGGCACGCTGCGCCAGCCGGCGCGCGAAGACGTGGTGCAGGTCGACGGCCGCGTCGCCCGGCCGGCCGACATGGGCCAGATCGTCATCGCCCGCCGCAACGGCCAACCGGTGCGGCTGGACCAGGTGGCCCAGGTGGTCGACGGCCCCGAGGAAACCGACAGCCTGGCGCTGCGCAATGGCCAGCGTATGCTGGCGCTGGACGTGGTCAAGGCCCAGGGCGAGAACACCATCGAGGTGGTCGACGGCCTGAACCGGGTGGTCGAATCGCTGCGCGCCCAACTGCCGTCCGGCATGGCCCTGGATGTGGTGCGCGACAACTCGCGGCCGATCCGCGTCTCGGTCGAGAACGTGCGGCGCACGCTGATCGAGGGTGCGCTGCTGACCATCGGCATCGTCTTCCTGTTCCTGAACTCCTGGCGCTCCACCGTCATCACCGGGCTGACGCTGCCGATCGCGCTGATCGGCACCTTCCTGTTCATGCAGGCCTTCGGCTTCACGATCAACATGATCACGCTGATGGCGCTGAGCCTGTGCGTGGGCCTGCTGATCGACGACGCCATCGTGGTGCGCGAGAACATCGTGCGCCATGTGCAGATGGGCAAGCCGGCGCGCCAGGCGGCGCTGGAAGGCACCGACGAGATCGGCCTGGCAGTGCTGGCCACCACGCTGTCGATCGTCGCGGTGTTCGCGCCGATCGGCTTCATGGGCGGCATCATCGGCAAGTTCTTCCACGAGTTCGGCATCACCATCGTCTCGGCGGTGCTGATCTCGATGTTCGTCAGCTTCACGCTGGACCCGATGCTGAGCTCGGTCTGGCACGACCCGGCGATCGACCGCGAAGGCCAGCCCTTCGTGCCGCGCACGCTGTACGACCGCACACTGGGGCGGCTGACGCACTGGGTGGACCGCGCCTCGCACCGCCTGGGTCGGGGCTACCACGCGGCGCTGGGCTGGTCTCTGGATCACCCCAAGTCGACGCTGGGCATCGCCGCCGCCAGCCTGGTGCTGGCCCTGGGCCTGACACGGGTGCTGGGCACCGAGTTCGTGCCCAAGGCCGATTTTTCCGAGACCACGGTGGCCTTCTACACCCCGGTGGGCTCCAGCCTGGCGCTGACCGAGGAACGCGCCCGCCAGGTCGACCGCATCCTGCGCCAGATGCCCGAGGTGAAGTACACGCTGGCGACGATCAACACCGGCGTCGCACTGGGCCACAACCAGGTCAGCATCTATGTGCGCCTGGTGGATCGCAAGCAGCGCTCGCGCTCGGTCGACCAGATGTCGGCGGTGCTGCGCGAGCAGCTGGCCTCGGTGCCGGGCATCACCGTCACCCTGGTCGGCCTGACCGACCCGGTGGGCGGCGCCAAGCCGATCTCGCTGTCGCTGCAGGGCCCCGACCTGGCCGAGCTCAAGCGCCTGACCGAGGGCCTGCGCCAGCGCCTGGCCGCCATCCCCGGGCTGGTGGACCTGGACACCAGCATGAAGGAGGACACGCCCACGCTGGCGGTGCAGGTGCGTCGCGACGCCGCCTCCGACCTGGGCCTGAGCCTGGGCAGCATCACCGCCCAGCTGCGCCAGCTGGTGGCCGGCACCACCGTGGGCACCTGGCGCGCGCCGGACGGCAACAACTACGACGTCAAGGTGCGCCTGCACCCCGAGGCCCGCGAGGACCGCGCCGACCTGGGCCGGCTGGTGCTGTCGGCCGGTCAGAACCTGGACGGCAGCCCGCGGATGGCGCGCCTGGACCAGGCCGCCGAGCTGGTGCCCGCCGGCCTGGCCAACCAGATCAACCGGCGCGACCTGAACCGCGAGGTCGAGTTCACCGCCGGCACCGAGGGGCGCGCGCTGGGCGAGGTCTCGGCCGACATCCGCGCCGTGCTGGACAGCACCGCGCTGCCACCGGGCTACCAGTTCCGCTTCGGCGGCTCGACCAAGGACATGCAGGAATCCTTCGTCTACGCGGTCAGCGCGCTGGCGATGGGCGTGATCTTCATCTACATGATCCTGGCCAGCCAGTTCCGCAGCTTCCTGCAGCCGCTGGCGCTGATGAGTTCGCTGCCGCTGACGCTGATCGGCGTGGTCGGGGCGCTGCTGCTGTGGCGCTCGACGCTGAACATCTTCTCGATCATCGGCGTGGTGATGCTGATGGGCCTGGTCACCAAGAACGCGATCCTGCTGGTGGATTTCGCGATCCGCCTGCGCGAGCAGGGCATGGCCCGGCGCGAGGCGCTGCTGGAAGCCGCCCGCGTGCGCCTGCGCCCGATCCTGATGACCACGCTGGCGATGATCTTCGGCATGGTGCCGCTGGCCTTTGCACTGTCCGAGGGCTCGGAGCAGCGCTCGCCGATGGGCCAGGCGGTGATCGGCGGCGTGATCACGTCCTCGGTGCTCACCCTGGTGGTGGTGCCGGTGATCTACGCCTACCTGGATGACCTCTCGAGCTGGGCGCGCCGGCGCCGCGGCACGGGCAGCCCGGCGTCAGGCGGGGCAGCCTAAAATCAAGGGTTGACCCGAATCCACCGCCGACGCCCACCCGAGGACATCGCCATGAACATCGAACAAGCCCGCTTCAACATGATCGAGCAGCAGATCCGCCCCTGGGATGTGCTGGATACCGCCGTGCTGGCCCTGCTGGGCGCCGTGCGCCGCGAAGACTTCGTGCCGGCCGCCTGCAAGGCCCTGGCCTTCGTCGACACCGAGGTGCCGCTGGCCGACGGCCAGATGATGCTGGCCCCGCGCGTCGAGGCCCGCCTGCTGCAGGAAGCCAAGGTGCAGCGCCACGAGACTGTGCTGGAAATCGGCACTGGCTCGGGCTTCCAGGCCGCGCTGCTGGGCCACCGCGCACTGCGCGTGATCACCCTGGAAAAGCGCCCGGCGCTGGCCCGTGCCGCGCGCGAGAACCTGCAGCGCGCCGGTCTGGCCAACGTGGAGGTGCGCGAGGCCGACGGCTGCGCCGGCCTGGCCGCCGAGGCGCCGTTTGACGTGATCCTGCTGTCGGGCTCGGTGGCCGAGGTGCCGCAGGCCCTGCTGGCGCAACTCAAGCCGGGCGGTCGCCTGCTGGCCATCGAGGGCCACGAGCCGGTGATGCGTGCCGTGCTGGTGACGCGCCAGGGCGAGTCCTCGTTCGCCAAGGTCGAGCTGTTCGACACCGTGGCGCCGCGCCTGGAGGGCTTCGCCGAGCCCAGCCGCTTCCGTTTCTGAGCCAGCGACCGAGCCGATGAACGCGATCACCGTCCAGCAGTTGCACGCCTTCCTGGCCGATCACGCGGATCGCCAGCCGCTGCTGCTGGACGTGCGCGAGGCGCAGGAACTGGCGATCGCCCCGCTGAACCTGGCCGGCGTGCCCACGCTGCACATGCCGATGCACCTGGTGCCGCTGCGCCGCACCGAACTGGACCCGGCGCGGCCTGTCGTCGTTTTCTGTCACCACGGGGCCCGCAGCGCGCAGGTCGTCGCATACCTGTCGAACCATGGCTTCGACGAGGTGTACAACCTGGAGGGTGGCACCGACGCCTGGTCGCGTCTGGTCGATCCGTCCGTGCCCCGCTACTGACCCCTCAGCGGATTTCGCTCCCGCCTTCATCGCTCCAAGGAAAGCCACCATGACGCCACCGCGCCGTTTCACCCTGCACCGCACCGCCGCCCTCCTCGCTCTGGGCCTGGCCGGCCTGAGCGCGCAGGCGCAGAGCCTGCAGGAGCTGTACGACGCGGCGCGCGGCTACGACGCCACCTACCTGGGCGCGCAAGCCGCAGCCAGTGCCGCGCAGTACCGGGCGGACCAGGCGAATGCGCTGTGGCTGCCCACCGTGGGCCTGAGTGCCGGCGCCTCGCGCACCGAGGCCGACACGCCCTACGCCAGCACGCGCAGCACCAACACCAACGCCACCAACGTGGCGCTGCAGGCGCAGCAGAACCTGTTCAACCGCGCCAACAGCGTCAGCATCGAGCAGGCCAAGCGGGGGGTGGAACTGGCCCAGACCCAGTTGCGCGCTGCCGAGCAGGACCTGGTCGTGCGCGTCGCCCAGGCCTATTTCGACGTGCTGGCCGCCCAGGACACGCTGACCACGGTGCAGGCCAACAAGAAGGCCAATGCGGAGCAACTGGCGTCGGCCAAGCGCAATTTCGAAGTGGGCACCGCCACCATCACCGACACCCGTGAAGCCCAGGCCCGCTACGACCTGGTGCTGGCGCAGGAGGTGGCCGCCGACAACGACCTGCGCGTCAAGCGACTGGCGCTGGAACAGCTGGTGGGCAAGACCGGCCTGGAGCCTCGCCCGCTGGCCCAGCCCGTGGCCTTGCCGCCGCTGCAGCCGGCCGAAGTCAATGCCTGGGTGGGCGAGGCCGAGACCCGCAACACCACCATCGAACAAGCCCGTCTGGGCCTGGAGGTGGCCAAGCTGGAAACCGCGAAGGCCCAGGCCGGCCACCTGCCCACGGTGGCGCTGACGGGCAGCTACGGCAAGACCCATGTCAGTGTCAGCGGCGACACGGTCACGCCGGGCGGGCTGGTGGGCTACAGCACTTCGGGCACGGGCACCAATGCCGCCATCGGTGTCAGCGTCACCGTCCCGCTGTTCGCCGGTTTTGCGGTGCAGAACCGCGTGAAGGAAACCCTGTCGCTGGAAGACAAGGCGCGCAACGACTACGAGGCCTCCCGCCGCGGCGTCACCCAGGGCACCCGCAGCGCCTTCTTCGGCGTGCAGGCCGGCCAGGCGCAGGTCAAGGCGCTGGAGGCGGCCGAGTCGTCCAGCAAGCTGGCCCTGGAAGCCACGCAGCTGGGCTACAAGGTGGGCGTGCGCGTCAACCTGGACGTGCTCAATGCCCAGACCCAGCTGTTCCAGACCCAGCGCGACCTGGCCAAGGCCCGCTACGACGTGATCGTCGGTGGCCTCAAGCTGCGCCAGGCGGCCGGCACGCTGCAGCCGGCCGACGTGGCCAACGTCAACGCGCTGCTGGCGAAGTAAGCAGCGCCCCGATGCGGCCGGCCATGCGCTCGGCCGCGCCGCGGTGACGGGCGCTGAAGGCCTGCGCCGCCTGGGCGGCCCCGGTCAGGCGCGACGCGTCGGCCAGCAGTTCCGCCGCCAATGCCAGCGCCTGCGGCAGGTCCGCGGCGCGCCAGGCGGCGCCCTCGGCCAGCGCGCGCTCGGCGGCGTCGGCGAAGTTGAAGGTCGAAGGCCCCAGCACGATCGGGCAGCCACAGGCCGCTGACTCGATCAGGTTGTGGCCGCCCAAGGGCTCGAAACTGCCGCCCAGCAGCGCCAGGTCCGCCGCACCGTAGTAGGCCGACATTTCCCCCAGGCTGTCGCCCAGCCAGACCTCGGCCTGGCAGGCGTCCGCACCAGGGCCCTCATCGCCCCAGGTGCCGCGGCGTGACAGCCTCAGCCCGGCCTGAGCCACCAGCGCCGCCACGGCATCAAAGCGCTGCGGATGGCGCGGCACGATCAGCAGCAGTGGCGCCGCACCGCGCCAGGGGACGCCGCGCCAGGCGGCCAGCAGGCGCGCCTCCTCGCCATCGCGGGTGTTGGTCATCGCCAGCACCGGCCGGCCCAGTCGGGCCCGCCAGGCCTGTCCGCGCGCCAGCAGCGCCGCGTCGGCGCGCAGGTCGTACTTCAGGTTGCCAGCCACCTCCACCTGCGGCACGCCGGCCTGGCGCAGGCGGCGGGCGTCGTCCTCAGACTGGGCCAGCGCCAGGGTGATGCGCTGCGCCGCCGGGCGCAGCACGGCCGCGAAGCGTTCGCCGCGACCGGCGCTGCGCTCGGACAGGCGGGCGTTGGCCAGCACGATCGGCACGCCGGCGGTTTCGGCCGCCTGCAGCAGGTTGGGCCAGACCTCGGTTTCCATCAGCACGCCCAGCGCCGGCCGGTGGCGCTGCAGGAAGCGGCGCACCGCGCCGGGGGTGTCGAAGGGCAGCCAGGTCTGCAGGTCGCCCTCGCGCAGCAGCGCCCGGCCGGCCTCGCGGCCGGTGGCGGTGCCGTGAGTCAGCAGCAGGCGCAGGCCTGGCTGCCGGGCACGCAGGGCGTCGATCAGCACCGCCGCGGCCTTGGTTTCGCCCAGCGATACCGCGTGCAGCCACAGCGCCCCGGGGGTCTGCGCGGGGCCACCCAGCGCCAGCCGCTCGGGCCAGGCCGAGCGGTAACCCGGCTCGCGTGCGCCGCGCCACCACAGGCGCGCCAGGTAGAGCGGCGTCGCCAGGCGCAGCAGCGTGCTGTAGGCGACACGGGCCAGGCCCGCGCGCCAGCCGGCGGCAGGCATCAGTGGGCCGCGGCCCCCACCTGGGCGTCGGGCTTGACGCTGCGCAGCACGGCCATGAACTCGTCCTGGATGCGGTGCAGCGCCTCGGGCGTGTGGCCTTCGAAGCGCATCACCAGCACCGGGGTGGTGTTGGACGCGCGCACCAGGCCGAAGCCGTCCGGGTAGTCGGCGCGCAGGCCATCGGTGGTGGAGACCTCGGCGCCCGGGAACTGCGCACTGGCCTGCAGTTCGGCGATCAGGCGGTGCGGCTCGCCCTCGGCACAGGCCACGTTCAGCTCCGGCGTGTTGAAGCTGGTGGGCAGGGCGTTCAGCACCGCGCTGGGGTCGTCGTGGCGCGACAGGATCTCCAGCAGGCGCGCGGCGGTGTACATGCCGTCGTCAAAGCCGTACCAGCGCTCCTTGAAGAACATGTGGCCGCTCATCTCGCCGGCGATCGGCGCATTGGTTTCCTTGAGCTTGGCCTTGACCAGCGAGTGGCCGGTTTTCCACATCAGCGGCACGCCGCCAGCCTCGCGAATGGCAGGCGCCAGGCGCTGGGTGCACTTGACGTCGAAGATGATGGTGCCGCCCGGGACGCGGCTGAGGATGTCGCGCGCGAACAGGATCAGCTGGCGGTCCGGGTAGATGATCTGGCCGTCCTTGGTGACCACGCCCAGGCGGTCGCCGTCGCCGTCGAAGGCCAGACCCAGTTCGGCATCGGTGGCATGCACCACCTTGATCAGGTCGGCCAGGTTCTCGGGCTTGGAAGGGTCGGGGTGGTGGTTGGGGAAGTCGCCGTCCACCTTCGAGTACAGGTCGATCACCTCGCAGCCCAGCGCCCGCAGGATGGCCGGCGCGCTGGCGCCCGGGATGCCATTGCCCGAGTCGACCACGATCTTCATCGGCCGGGCCAGCTTGCAATCCGACGTGATGCGGTGCGCGTACTCGGGCACGATGTCCATCGCCCCGATGCGGCCGGGGCCCTGGGCATAGTCCTCGGCCTCGATGCGGCGGCGCAGGCCCTGGATCTCGTCGCCGTAGATGGCGCGGCCGGCCAGCACCATCTTGAAGCCGTTCCAGTCCTTGGGGTTGTGGCTGCCGGTGACCTGGATGCCGCTGCTGCAGCCGTGCGCGCCACGCGTGGCGGCGACGTAGTAGGTCATCGGGGTGGTGACGGCGCCGATGTCCACCACGTCCAGGCCGGTCGAGGCGATACCGCGGATCAGCGCAGCGGCCAGACCGGGGCCGGACACGCGGCCGTCGCGGCCCACCACCACGGCACGCTCGCCGGCGGCCTTGGCCTCGGTGCCGAAGGCCCGGCCCAGGTGCTCGGCGAAGGCGTCGTCGAGCGTCTGGCCGACGATGCCGCGGATGTCATAGGCCTTGAAGACGGAGGCGTGGACTTGCATGGTGTGGGGATCGGGACAGTGGTGAGGGGGGTGGCGGCCATTGTAGAGAGGCGGCCCGCCCTCGGGCTCAGCAAGTTGGGTGCCAGGGGCCGCTGCTGTCGATCCGTCGGCCCGGCTGTCGATTCGTCGACGCGCCCGGCCGATCGGGCGCCCGGACTGCCTAGACTGCGCCCCATGGCACTCGACAAACAGCTTCTGCGGCGCTCCTGGCGCGCCTGGACCGACAGCAGCCTGACCCGGGTCGGCCCCATTTGGCTGCAATGGGTGTGGTCCCTGCTGTTCGCGGCGCTGGTGGCCCTGGTCTTCACGGTAGTGGCCTTCGCCACCAGCCCTGAGGCCGGGCTGTGGACGAATGGCACCGCCTGGCGGCGGACCTACGGCCTGAACCTGCTGGTCTCGGCGGTGGTGGCCACCGGCATCCACCTCAGCTTCGACGTCATGACCGGGCTGATCGGCCTGGCGCGCTGGCGGGCCTGGTCGGACCGCCGCCGCGCCTGGGTCGCCACCGCGATCGCCATGGGCGGCACCGCCTGGTCCTGGCCGCTGGGCGTGTGGCTGGCCGGCTACCGGCTGACCTGGTTCGACGGCGGCGGCTCGCCCACCAACGTCAGCATCAGCTGGCTGGTGGTGCTGGTGCTGGTGTCCGGGCTGCACTGGCTGTACCTGGAGAACCGGCGCCGCATCGAGGCCGCCGAGCGGCGCGCCGCCGAGGCCCGGCTGAAGCTGCTGCAGGGCCAGATCGAGCCGCACTTCCTGTTCAACACCCTGGCCAATGTGCTCAGCCTGCTGGAGGCCGATCCGCCCCGTGCCCGCGGCATGCTGGAGGCCTTCGTCGACTACCTGCGCTCTTCCTTCGGCGGCCTGCGCGCCGAACAGCACACGCTGGCCGACGAACAGCGCCTGCTGGAGGCCTACCTGCGCGTGCTGGGCCTGCGCATGGAGGAGCGGCTGCGCTGGCAGATCGACATCCCCGCCGAGCTGGCCGCACGGCCCTTGCCGCCGCTGCTGCTGCAGCCGCTGGTGGAGAACGCCATCCACCACGGCCTGGAGCCCAAGATCGACGGCGGCACGGTGCGCGTGCGCGCCGAGCGCGACCGCGACACGCTGGTGCTGAGCGTCACCGACGACGGCCTGGGCCTGGACACGCCCGCCGCGCGCCGCCCTGGCCAGCGCAGCGCGCTGCAGAACCTGCGCGAGCGCCTGCAGCAGACCTGGGGCGACGACGCCCGCCTGGCGCTGCAGCCCCAGCCCGGCGGCGGTGTGCGCGCCGAGATCCGCCTGCCCTGCCCCACCGCCCAGCCCTGAGCCCATGCCCACCGCCCTGATCGCCGACGACGAACCGCACCTGCTGCGCCACCTGGCCAGCCTGCTGGCCACGCTGTGGCCCGATCTGCAGATCGTGGCCCAGTGCCGCAACGGCCCTGAGGCCGCCGAGCAGATCGAGGCCCTGCAGCCCGACCTGGCCTTCCTGGACATCCGCATGCCGGGGCTGACCGGGCTGGAGGTGGCCCAGGGCATCGAGTGCGCGACCCGGGTGGTCTTCGTCACCGCCTACGACGAGTTCGCGCTGCAGGCCTTCGACGCCGCGGCGCTGGACTACCTGGTCAAGCCGGTGACCACCGAGCGCCTGGCGCGCAGCGTGGCGCGCCTGAAGGAGGCGATCGGCCACACCACGCCCGAGGACCCGCGGCTGGCCCAGGCCCTGGGCCGTCTGCAGGCCCCGGCCGCCAGCGCGGCGCCGCTGCGCTGGGTGCGTGCCAGCCAGGGCGACTGGACCCAGCAGATCGCGGTGGAGGAGGTACTGTTCTTCCGCGCCGACGAGAAGTACACCTGTGTCCAGACCGCCGAGCGCGAGTACCTGATCCGCACGCCGATCGCCGAACTGGCCCAGCAGCTCGACCCGCAGCAGTTCTGGCAGATCCACCGCTCCACGCTGATCAACCTGCGCTTCCTCGAGGGCAGCCGGCGCGATGAGCTCAGCCGCGTGCGGGTGCGCCTGCGCGGCTTCGACACCGAGCTGCCGGTGTCGCGCGCCTATGTGCATCTGTTCAAGGCCATGTGAGCCCCAGGCACAGGTCCGAAAACGGCCAGCGCCGCGGCCTGGGCGGGCTAGCATGGGCCCATGTCAGACCTTCGCCCGCTCGATGACGACAGCGCCTACCGGGCGCTGCAGACCCATGATGCGCGTTTTGATGGGCGCTTCTTCGTGGGCGTCACCAGCACCGGCATCTACTGCCGGCCGGTCTGCCGCGTGCGGCTGCCGCGGCGCGAGAACTGCCGCTTCTTCGGCCATGCCGCGGCGGCCGAACTGGCCGGCTTTCGCCCCTGCCTGCGCTGCCGGCCGGAGCAGGCGCCGGGTCTGTCGGGCGCCGACGCCGCGCGCAGCCTGGCCGAGGCCGGGGCGCGGCTGATCACCCATGCGGTGGCCGCGGGCGAACAGCCCTCGCTGCCGGCCATCGCCGAGCGCCTGGGCATCACCGAGCGCCACCTGCGCCGCATCTTCCAGGCCCACCTGGGTGTCAGCCCGATCGACTGGCAGACCACCCAGCGCCTGCTGCTGGCCAAGCGGCTGCTGACCGACACCCGGCTGCCGGTCACCCAGGTCGCCGCAGCCAGCGGCTTCGGCAGCCTTCGGCGCTTCAATGCCGCCTTCGCCGAGCGCTACCGGCTCACCCCCGGCGCCCTGCGGCGCGACGCCGCGCCCGACACCGGCCCCGGTGTTCGTCCGCTGCGCCTGCCCTGGCGGCCACCGTATGACCGCGCCGCGATGCTGGGCTTCCTGGCCGCGCGCCCGCTGGCGCGCGTGGAAGCCTCCGGCGACGACGGCTGGTGGCGCCGCACGCTGGCGGTGGTCCACCATGGGCAGACCCTGCGCGGCTGGATCGCGCTGCGTCTGGAGGAGGACGCCGCCGCCCTGGAGGTGGCGCCCTCGCTGGCGCCGGCGCTGGGCACGGTGATCGAGCGCGTGCGCCACCTGCTGGACCTGGACGCCGATCCGGCGCGCATCGACACCACCCTGGCCAGCCTGCCGGTGCCCGTGCGACCCGGGCTGCGCGTGCCCGGCTGCATCGACGGCTTCGAGACCCTGGTGCGCATCATCCTGGGCCAGCAGGTCACGGTGGCTGCCGCCTGCACGCTGGCCGCGCGGCTGGTGGAACGCTTTGGCGAGCCGCTGGTCACGCCCTGGTCGGGACTGGAGCGGCTGTTCCCCGATGCGCGCACGCTGGCCCAGGCCAGCGCCGAGGCGATCGGCACGCTGGGCATCGTGCGGGTGCGGGTGGCGGCGCTGCAGGCGCTGGCACGTGCCGTCGACAGCGGCACGCTGGCACTGCACCCGGCCGCGCCGGTCGAGGACACGCTGGCGCGGCTGCGCGCGCTGCCCGGCGTGGGCGACTGGACCGCCGAGCTGGCCGCGCTGCGCGTGCTGGCCTGGCCCGATGCCTTCCCGGCCACCGACGCTGGCGTGGTCAAGGCGCTCGGCGGCCTGAAGGCCGCGCAATCCCTGCCGCTGGCCGAGGCCTGGCGGCCCTGGCGTTCCTACGCCGTGATGCAACTGTGGCAGTCGCTGGTCGACCGCCCCGAGGAGACCGCCCGATGAACACCCGCCGCTTTGCCGCCCAGGCCCGGATCGACACCCCGCTGGGCCCGATGACCGTGGCGGTCACGACCCAGGGTCTGGCAGGCCTGTGGTTCGACGGCCAGGCCCACCACCCCGGCCCGATCGATGCGCCGCTGCAGCCCGGCCACCCCTGGATCCGGCAGGCCCAGGCGGCACTGGCGCGGTACTGGTCGGCCCCCGGCGCGCCGCTGCCGGCGCTGCCGCCGCTGGACCTGGGCGGCACCGCCTGGCAGCAGGCGGTGTGGCAGGCCCTGCTGGCCATTCCGCCTGGGCAACGGCGCCGCTACGGCGAACTGGCCGCCCAGCTGGGCCGGCCCCGCGCGGCCCGCGCCGTGGGCGCGGCGGTGGGTCGCAACCCGGTCAGCGTGCTGGTGCCCTGCCACCGGGTGACCGGCCAGGATGGGTCCCTGACCGGCTATGCCGGCGGCCTGCCGCGCAAGCAGGCGTTGCTGGACGGAGAATCGCGCCCTTCATGAAGCCTGCCCACCTCGCCGAACTGTTGCTGCTGGCCGCGCTGTGGGGCGCCAGCTTTCTTTTCATCCGCATGGGGGCGCACGAGTTCGGGCCGCTGGCTCTGGCCGGGCTGCGCGTCGCGGGTGCGTCGTTGCTGCTGCTGCCGGTGCTGCTGTCGCGCGGCGAGTGGCCGGCGTTGCGCCTGCACTGGCGGCGCATTGCGCTGGTGGGACTGACCAACTCGGCGATTCCCTTCGTCTGCTACGGGGTGGCGGCGCTGGCGATCACTGGCGGCCTGTCGTCGATCTTCAATGCCACCACACCGCTGTGGGGCGCGCTGATCGGCTGGTGGTGGCTGGGCGACCGCCCCACGAAGCACAAGGCGCTGGGCCTGGCGCTGGGTTTTGGCGGCGTGCTGTGGCTGGCCGGCGGCCATGCCAGCTTCAAGCCAGGCGAGCACGGCGTGAGCCCCGCGCTGGCGGTGGCAGCCTGTCTGCTGGCCACGCTGATGTACGGCTTCTCGGCCAACTTCACCAAGCGGCACCTGCAAGGCATTCCGTCGATGGCGCTGGCCGCCGGCAGCCAGTTGTCGGCCGCTGCGGTGCTGGTGCCGCTGGCGCTGTGGGCCTGGCCGACCACGCCGCCGGCGGCCTCCTCCTGGCTGGCGGTGGCGGCGCTGGCGTTCGCCTGCACCGGCGTGGCCTACATCCTGTACTTCCGGCTGATCGCCCATGTGGGCGCCAGCCAGGCGATGAGCGTGACCTTCCTGATCCCGGCCTTTGCCGTGCTCTGGGGTGCGCTGTTCCTGGGCGAGGCGATCACGCCGGTGATGGTGGCCGCCTGCGGCGTGATCCTGCTGGGCACCGCGCTGGTGACCGGATTGGTGACCGGATTCGTGCGCGGGTCACGCTGATCGGGTACAAGCGCGACATCGACGCCAACGGCCCTTGCCATGACCCTGCTGATTCTCGGACTGCTGATCTTTCTTGGCCTGCACTCGGTGCGCATCGTCGCCGATCCCACGCGCGCGGCCTGGGTGGCCCGGCTGGGCGAGAACCGCTACAAGGGCCTGTACTCGCTGGCCTCGCTGCTGGGCTTCGCGCTGATCTGCTGGGGCTACGGCCTGGCGCGGCAGGAGCCGGTGGTGTTGTGGGCCTCGCCGCGGGGCCTGAGCCACGCGGCGGCGGCGCTGACACTGCCGGCCTTCATCCTGCTGGCGGCGGCCTATGTGCCTGGCAACGGCATCCGGGCCCGACTGGGCCACCCGATGCTGCTGGGCACCAAGCTGTGGGCGCTGGCGCATCTGCTGGCCAACAACACGCTGGCCGATGTGCTGCTGTTCGGCAGCTTCCTGGTCTGGGCCGTGCTGTGCTTCCGCGCGGCGCGCCAGCGCGACGCGGCGCAGGGCGTGCAACGGCCGGCGGGCAGTGCGGGCAGGACGGCGATCGTCGTGATCGTTGGCACGCTCGCCTGGGCGGCGTTCGCCTTCTGGGCCCATGCGGTGCTGATCGGCGTGGCGCCGTTCGGGGCCCGCTGAGCCCGCTTCGGACGCCGGCCCGGCCGCCTGGCCGGGCCCGCCTGGGGGCCGGAAACGACAACGCCCACCAGAAGTGGGCGCGCGACGATGTTCCCGAGGAAGGGATGGCGGAGTGGACGGGGCTCGAACCCGCGACCCCCGGCGTGACAGGCCGGTATTCTGACCAACTGAACTACCACTCCGCGTGGTGCTGAACTTCGGTGCCGAAGCACCCAGGCATCAACCGCCTGCGCCGCCCTCGCTGCGGCAAGTCACCGCGGCGAATCTGGCATCCCCTAGGGGATTCGAACCCCTGTTACAACCGTGAAAGGGTCGTGTCCTAGGCCTCTAGACGAAGGGGACCTGAACCATCACGAACCCTGCTTCTGTGCGTTCGCCGCCGGATGGTGGAGGTAAGCGGGATCGAACCGCTGACCTCTTGCATGCCATGCAAGCGCTCTCCCAGCTGAGCTATACCCCCGTGGTCTGGAGGCGAGCGCGCCGAAGCGGAGCTCCAACGAAAAGACCTGCGGGACTTTCATCCAGCAGGTCTTTCTGCTGTAACCGTATGGCGGAGTGGACGGGGCTCGAACCCGCGACCCCCGGCGTGACAGGCCGGTATTCTGACCAACTGAACTACCACTCCGCGTGGTGCTGAACTTCGGTGCCGAAGCACCCAGGCATCAACCGCCTGCGCCGCCCTCGCTGCGGCAAGTCACCGCGGCGAATCTGGCATCCCCTAGGGGATTCGAACCCCTGTTACAACCGTGAAAGGGTCGTGTCCTAGGCCTCTAGACGAAGGGGACCTGAACCATCACGAACCCTGCTTCTGTGCGTTCGCCGCCGGATGGTGGAGGTAAGCGGGATCGAACCGCTGACCTCTTGCATGCCATGCAAGCGCTCTCCCAGCTGAGCTATACCCCCGGATCCGTCCACTTGAGCCACCCGGTGTGTACCGCGTCGCTGTTGTGTCAGCACCAGTGCTGTTGAGCGAAGACTAGCAGTATATACCGGAAATCACGCGTTTGCCAACCGGGCGACGACTTCTTCGCGTGAGAACAGCGCCAGCACCGCATCGACCGACGGCGTCTGGGCGCGGCCGCACACCAGCACCCGCACCGGAATGGCCAGTTGCGGCATCTTCAGCCCGAACTCGCCGATCGTGTCCTTGATCGCCTGGTTGATCGCTGCCTTCTCCCAGGCGCAGGTCTGCAGTCGGGCGGCCAGCGCGGCCAGCGCGGGCCGGAGCGCGTCGGTGACGTGCTGGGCCCGGTCCTCGGGGGATGGCGTCACCGGGGCGAAATACATGGCCAGCCAGTCGGCCAGTTCCACGGTGGTGGCGCAGCGGTCCTTGAACAGCGCGCACATCGGCGCCAGGCGCTCGGCATCGGCCTGATGGCCGCGCCGCGCCAGCTGGGCGGCCACCAGGCTGGCCAGCCGCGTGTCGTCGGCCTGCTTCATGTAGTGGGCATTGACCCAGGTGAGCTTGGCCGCATCCCACTGCGCGGGGCTCTTGTTCAGGTGCGTACCGTCGAACCAGGTCACCAGCTGCTCGCGGCTGAACAGCTCGTCGTCGCCGTGGCTCCAGCCCAGGCGGGCCAGGTAGTTCAGCATCGCCTCGGGCAGGTAACCGCCGTCCTCGTAGTTGGACACCGCCACCGCGCCGCGGCGCTTGGACAGCTTGAGGCCGTCGTCGCCCAGAATCACCGGCAGGTGACCGAACAGCGGCAGCGGCGCGCCCAGCGCCTGGTAGATGTTGATCTGCCAGGGCGTGTTGTTGATGTGCTCGTCGCCGCGGAAGACATGGGTGATGCCCATGTCCCAGTCGTCCACTACCACCGCGAAGTTGTAGGTGGGCACGCCGTCGGCGCGCTGGATGATCAGGTCGTCGAACTCCTTGTTGGCGATGACGATCTCGCCCTTGACCAGGTCGTCCCAGCGCACCTCGCCATCGCGCGGGTTCTTGAAGCGGATCACCGGCTGCACGCCCTCGGGGACCGGCGGCAGGGTCTTGCCGGGCTCAGGGCGCCAGCGGCCGTCGTAGCCGGTCTTCTCGCCACGCGCCTTCTGCTGCTCGCGCAGCGCATCCAGCTCGGCCGGCGTGGTGTAGCAGCGGTAGGCGCTGCCGGCGGCCAGCATCTGCTCGATCACCGCCTGGTAGCGATCCAGGCGCTGCATCTGGTAGATCGGACCCTCGTCGTAGTCCAGGCCCAGCCAGTGCATGGACTGCAGGATCTGGTCGACCGAGTCCTGGGTGGAGCGGGCGACATCGGTGTCCTCGATGCGCAGGACGAACTCGCCACCGTGGTGGCGGGCATAGGCCCACGAATACAGCGCGGTGCGCGCGGTGCCCAGGTGCAGAAAGCCGGTGGGCGACGGGGCGATGCGGGTGCGGATCTTGGAAGTCATGCGGTGGGAAGCGTGGCCAGGCCGCGCAGCAGATCGTCGGTGATGTCGTCGACGTGTTCCAGGCCGACGGCCAGGCGGACCATGCCCTGGCCGATGCCGGCGGCCTGGCGCTGCGTCTCGGACAGCCGGCCGTGCGAGGTGGTCGCCGGGTGGGTGATGATGGACTTGGTGTCGCCCAGGTTGGTGGCGATGCTCAGCACGCGGGTGCTGTCGATCACGTGGAAGGCGCGTGCGCGCGCGGCCTCGGGCGTGTCAGCCTGCAGGTCGAAGGACAGCACCGCGCCGCCCAGGCCCGACTGCTGGCGCATGGCCAGGTCGTGCTGCGGGTGGGTGGCCAGGCCGGGGTAGTAGACGCGCGCCACCTCGGGCCGCGCCGCCAGCCAGCGGGCCACGGCCAGCGCCTGATCGCTCTGCGCCTTCATCCGCAGGTGCAGGGTCTCCAGGCCCTTGAGCACCACCCAGGCGTTGAACGGCGACAGCGTCATGCCCACGGTGCGCAGCACCGGCGCCATGATGCCGTTGATCAGCGCCTCGCTGCCGCACAACGCGCCAGCCATCACACGTCCCTGGCCATCCAGGTACTTGGTGGCGGCGTGCATCACCACATCCGCGCCCAGCGACAGCGGCCTTTGCAGTGCGGGCGTGCAGAAGGTGTTGTCCACCGCCAGCAGCGCGCCGCCGGCGTGGGCGATCCCGGCCAGCGCGGCGATGTCGCAGACATCGGTCAGCGGGTTGGTGGGGGTTTCGGCGAACAGCAGCTTGGTGGTGGGCCGCATCGCGGCGCGCCAATCGGCCAGGTCGGTCTGCGCGACGAAGCTGGTCTCGACGCCGAACTTGGCGAACTCCTTGCCAAAGAGGCCGATCGTCGAGCCGAACACCGAGCGCGAGCACACCACGTGGTCGCCCGCCTTCAACAGGCCCATGATCAGCAGCAGGATCGCGCTCATGCCGGTGGTGGTGGCGATGGCCGCTTCGGCGCCCTCCATCGCCGCCAGGCGCATCTCCAGGCTGCGCACCGTGGGGTTGCTGGTGCGCGAGTAGGTGAAGTCCAGCATGTCGGCGAAGCGCTTGGCCGAGGTGGCCGCGTCGGGCTGGACATAGGCGCTGGTGAGGAACAGGCCCTCGGAGTTCTCGCCATGCTGGCTGGGCGCCAGCGCGGCGCGCACGGCCAGCGTCTCGGGGCGCACGCCCTCGGGCAGGCGGGCGCGGGCGATGCGGCGCTCTTCGTCGCTCTCCATCGTCATGCATCGCTCCGGCTCTGCAGCGCCAGGCGGCTGCGCGACTCGGCGTCTTCCTCGTCACCCGGCTGCGCGGCGCGCTGCGCCTTCATCGCGGCGAAGTCGGCCACGCTGACGTCACCGGTGATGTAGGTGCCGTCGAAGCACGAGGCCTCGAAGCCCTTGATCGACGGGTTCAGCGCACCCACGACGCGCTTCATCGCATCGACGTCCTGGTAGATCAGCGCGTCGGCGCCGATATAGGCGCGGATCTCTTCCATCGTGCGGTCATGGGCGATCAGTTCCTCCTGCGTGGGCATGTCGATGCCATACACATTGGGGTACTTCACCGGCGGCGCGGCCGAGGCCATGTAGACCTTGTTGGCACCGGCCTCGCGGGCCATCTGCACGATCTCCTTGGAGGTGGTGCCGCGCACGATGGAGTCATCCACCAGCAGCACGTTGCGGCCCTTGAACTCCAGGCCGATCGCGTTGAGCTTCTGGCGCACGCTCTTCTTGCGCACGCTCTGGCCGGGCATGATGAAGGTGCGGCCCACATAGCGGTTCTTCACGAAGCCCTCGCGGTAGGGCTTGCCGATCTTGTGCGCCAGCTGCATGGCGCTGGGCCGGCTGGACTCGGGGATCGGGATCACCACGTCGATCTCGCTGGGCGGCATGGTGGAGATCAGGCGCTGGGCCAGCGTCTCGCCCATGTTCAGCCGCGCCTGGTAGACCGAGATGCCGTCGATCACCGAATCAGGCCGCGCCAGGTAGACGTACTCGAACATGCAGGGGTGCAGCTGCGGGTCCTTGGCACACTGCTGGCTGTGCAGCTGGCCCTCGGTGGTGATGAAGACCGCCTCGCCCGGCGCGATGTCGCGCACGAAGCGGTGGCCGGTGCCTTCCAGCGCCACCGACTCGCTGGCCAGCATCACCTCGGAGCCATCGCCCGAGACGCCGTAACACAGCGGCCGGATGCCATGCGGATCACGGAAGGCCAGCAGACCGTGGCCGGCGATCAGCGCCACCACCGCATACGAGCCCTTGATGCGCTGGTGCACCGCGCCCACGGCCTTGAAGATCTCCTCGGGCGTCAGCGGCAGGTCGCGCGCGGCCATCTCCAGCTCGTGCGCGAGGATGTTGATCAGCACCTCGGTGTCGCTCTCGGTGTTGATGTGGCGGCGGTCGATGTCGAACAACTCGTCCTTCAGCGCCATCGCATTGGTCAGGTTGCCGTTGTGCACCAGCACGATGCCGAAGGGCGCGTTGACGTAGAAGGGCTGCGCCTCTTCCTCGCTGTAGGCATTGCCCGCCGTGGGGTAGCGCACCTGGCCCAGGCCCACATGGCCTGGCAGGGCCCGCATGTTGCGGGTACGGAAGACGTCGCGCACCATGCCGCGGGCCTTGTGCATGTAGCACTTGGTGCCCTGCATGGTGACGATGCCGGCCGCGTCCTGGCCGCGGTGCTGCAGCAGCAGCAGCGCGTCATAGATCAGCTGATTGACCGGTTGCTTGGAGATGACACCGACGATGCCGCACATGGGAGGTCCGTCCTGAAAAGCGAAAAGAATCCGAGAGAGGTCAGCGGGTGCTCTGGGGACGCCAGGCCTGCCACACGGCCCCGGCCTGCCCCAACCACGCGACGACCTGCGAGGACTGCCACGCCGCCGAGCGCGACAGCGGCGTCCAGCCGACCACGATGACCACGGCCAGCAGCAGCAGCGCGCCGCGCGCCGCACCAAAGACAGCGCCCAGCAGGCGATCGATCCAGCGCAGTGGCGTGGCCGCCACCAGCATGCGCAGCAGCCGCGCCAGCAGCGCGCCCAGCAGCAGCGTGCCCATGAAACACAGCGCATAGCCCAGGGCCACGCGGGGCGCGGTGCCGGTCTCGTTCAGCGGCAGGCGGGCCGCCAGATCCGGCCCCCAGTTCAGGGCCACCAGCCAGGCCATCACCCAGGCCGCCAGCGACAGCAGCTCATAGACCAGGCCACGCCACAGCCCCACCAGCACCGAGATCAGGCCGAGTCCGGCCAGGGTGACATCGACCCAGCCCAGGCCCAGCCAGGCGGTGGTGGCGGCGTGTTCCGGGCCCACGGGCGACCTCAGAGCACCAGCACGGCGGCTTGCAGGCCGCCCGCCTTGATGCGGGCCGCGGCCTTGTCGGCCTCGGCCTTGGTGGCGTAGGGGCCGACGCGCACGCGGATGCGTCGGCCGGTGGCCGAATCGATCACCTGGGTGTAGGTCTTCAGGCCCATGCCCTCGACCTTCATGCGCGCCTCACGCGCGCTGCCCACCTCGGCGAAGGCGCCGATCTGGACCACGTAGCGGCCTTCGTCGGCCGCGGCCGGCTTGGTGTCGGTCTTGGCGTCGGGCTTGGCGGCGGGCTTGGGCTCGACCTTGGCCTCCGGCTTGGCGGGGGGCTTGGCCTCCGGCTTGGGCTCGGGCCTGGCGGGCGGCTTGGCCTCGGGCTTGGACGCGGGCGGAACCGGCGGCTTGACCTCGGGTTTGGCTTCGGGCTTGACCTCGGGTTTGGCGACCGGCTTGGCCGGCGTCGACGCCACCGGCGGCGGCGTCAACGGTTTGGTGTCGGCCGGTGCGGACGGCTTGGCGGCCGCCGGCTTGGCGCTGGCCGAGGCGGCCGAGGCCGGCAGCACCGGCTCGTCGATCGGCTCGGCGGGGCGGGCTTCGGGGCGGCGCGCATCCGCGCGGGCCACCGGGGCGTTCAGCGCCGGCGCTCCTTCGCGGGCAGGAATCTCGATCGGCAGGTCCACCGGAATCGGCCGCGGCCGGCTCTCGAACAGCAGCGGCAGGCCGATGATGCCCAAGCCCAGCAGCACGCTGGCCCCGATCAGGCGGCGTCGGGCACGGCTGCGGGCCTCGCGCACCACCTCGGCGGCATCCAGCATCGACGCAGGGGCCGCAGCGGGTGACTTCTTGAACAGGGAGGTCAGGAACGGTGGCAAGGCCATGCGGACGCGTCGGGCAGGTGGGCGGAGCGGCAAACGCCCCGACCATCCGCAGGCGTCACGGCGACGCCGGTCAGCCCTTGTGGGGAGCGCTCAACCGGGGCACGCCGTCCTTCAGCACGCCGCCCACGGTCAGGAAGGAGCCGAAGACCACGATTCTATCAGCCGGGTCCGAGGCTTCGAGGGCCGCGGCCAGTGCGGCAGCCGGGTCCGGGTGGGTCTGCGCCGGCACGTCGGCGCGGACCTGGCGCACCACCGCCGCCAGATCCGCGGCGCGGGCGGCGCGGGGCAGCGGCAGATCGGTCAGGTGCCAGGCATCGACCAGCGGCGCCAGCCGCGCCACCACCGCCGCCAGGTCCTTGTCGTGCATCGCGCCGAACACCGCCCGGGTGCGCGGGAAGAAGCCCATCTGGTCGAGGTTCAGCGCCAGCGCGGCAACGCTCTGGTCGTTGTGGGCCACGTCCAGCACCAGCGCCGGCTGGCCCGGCACGATCTGGAAGCGCCCCGGCAGTTCCACCGAGGCCAGGCCCACGCGCAGCGCCTGGGCATTGATGGGCAGGCGGTCGCGCAGCGCCTCGAGCGCGGCGATCGCCCCGCTGGCGTTGAGCAGCTGGTTGGCGCCGCGCAGCGCCGGGTGGCCCAGCGCGTGGTAGCGCCGCCCTCGCCCACTCCACGACCACTGCTGGCGGTCGCCCTGCTGGTTGTAGTCGCGGCCCATCAGCCACAGGTCGGCACCCAGCGCTTCAGCGGCCCGCAGCACGCTGGCCGGCGGCACGGGGTCGGAGACGATGGCCGGCCGGCCGGCGCGCAGGATGCCGGCCTTCTCGCGGCCGATGCTCTCGCGGTCGGGGCCCAGGAAGGCCACGTGGTCGATGTCGATCGAGGTGATCACGCTCACGTCGGCATCGAAGGCATTCACCGCATCCAGTCGGCCGCCCAGGCCCACCTCCAGGATCACGAGCTCGGGCTGGGCGGCGATCAGGCGCCGGGCAATGGCCAGCAGCGTGAACTCGAAGTAGGTCAGGCTGACGTCGCCGCGCGCGGCTTCGACCGCCGCGAAGTGCTCGACCAGCGACTCGCCGCTGACCATCTCGCCGTCCACCCGGCAGCGCTCCTCGAAGTGCACCAGGTGCGGCTTGCTGAACAGCCCCACGCGGTAGCCGGCGGCGCGGGCGATGCTGTCGAGCATGGCGCAGGTCGAGCCTTTGCCATTGGTGCCGGCGACGCTGATCACCGGGCAGTCGAAGCGCAGGCCCAGGCGTTCCTTGACCGTGCGGACACGGTCGAGGGTCATCTCGATCTCGGTGGGGTGCAGGCGCTCGCAGTGGGCGAGCCATCCTGCCAGCGTGGTGGGCAGCGAGCTCATCAAAGACAGCGCCCCGGGCGACGGTGTCGCACCGGGGCGGGACGGGGGGTGAACAGGGTCAGGCGACGGCGTCAGCGCTCTGGCGCTGCAGCATGGCCAGTTGGTGGGCAATCGCCTGGCGCAGTTGGCGGCGGTCCAGGATCATGTCGACCGCGCCCTTTTCCAGCAGGAACTCGGCGCGCTGGAAGCCCTCAGGGAGCTTCTCGCGCACGGTGTTCTCGATCACCCGCGGGCCGGCGAAACCGATCAGCGCCTTGGGCTCGGCGATCACCACGTCGCCCACAAAGGCGAACGAGGCCGACACACCGCCCATCGTGGGGTCGGTCAGCACGCTGATGTAGGGCAGGCGGGCCTTGGCCAGGCGGGTCAGCGAGGCGTTGGTCTTGGCCATCTGGAACAGGCTGAACAGGCCTTCCTGCATGCGCGCGCCACCGGTGGCGGTGAAGCAGATGAAGGGCACCTTCTGCTCGATCGCGGTCTCGACGCCGCGCACGAAGCGCTCGCCCACGACCGAGCCCATCGAGCCGCCCATGAAGTCGAATTCGAAGCAGGCGGCGACCACCGGCATGCTCATCACCGCGCCGCCGATGACGATCAGCGCGTCGGTCTCGCCGGTGGTTTCCAGCGCGCTCTTCAGGCGCTCGGGGTACTTCTTGCTGTCCTTGAACTTCAGCGCATCGACCGGCAGCACCTCATGGCCCACCTCGTAGCGGCCTTCGGCGTCAAGGAACGCATCAAGGCGCGCGCGCGCCCCGATGCGGTGGTGGTGGTCGCACTTGGGGCAGACGTTGAGGTTGCTCTCCAGATCGGTCTTGTAGAGCACCGATTCGCACGAGGGGCACTTGATCCACAGGCCTTCCGGCACCGAGCGGCGTTCGCTCGGGTCGGTGTGCTGGATCTTCGGTGGCAGCAGTTTCTCAAGCCAGCTCATCGATCAAGGCTCCTCAACGATTCGGTCCAGTAGTCTGCCAGAAAGCCTTCAGAGGCTGTCCAGCGCGGTGCGGATCTCGGCCATGAAGGCGCGGGCCGCCGCGGGCGCATTGTCGCGCGTTTGGGTTTCCAGGATCTGGATCAGGCGCGAGCCGATGACCACGCCGTCCGAGACCCGCCCCACCGCCTGCGCAGACGCCGCATCGCGGATGCCGAAACCCACGCCCACCGGCACCTTCACATGCTGGCGGATGCGCGGCACGGCGGCCGCCACCGCGTCGGTGTCCAGGTTCCCGGCGCCGGTCACGCCCTTGAGCGAGACATAGTAGACGTAGCCGGTGGCGATCTCGCCGACCAGGCGCATGCGCTGCTCGGTGGAGGTGGGCGCCAGCAGGAAGATCAGGTCCAGGCCGTGCGCCTGCAGCGCCTGCGCAAAGGCACCGCACTCCTCGGGCGGGTAGTCGACGATCAGCACGCCATCCACCCCTGCGGCCGCCGCGTCCTTCACGAAGGCGCCGCCGCCGTGCTTCTGGTCGTAGCGCTCCACCGGGTTGGCGTAGCCCATCAGCACCACCGGGGTGTCGGCGTTGCGGGCGCGGAAGTCCCGCACCATTGCCAGCACCTGGGCCATGCCGATGCCGCGCGCCAGCGCGCGCTCGGCGGCCTTCTGGATCACCGGGCCGTCGGCCATCGGGTCCGAGAAGGGCACGCCCAGCTCGATCACGTCGGCGCCGCCGTCGGCCAGCGCCAGCATCACTTCGACCGTACCGTCGGCATGCGGGTCACCGGCGCAGACATAGGGAATCAGGGCCTTGCGACCATCGGCCTTCAGGGCCGCGAAGGTGGCTGCGATGCGGCTCATGCAATGCCCTCCAGGCCGGCCAGCCTGGCCACGGTGTTGATGTCCTTGTCGCCGCGGCCGCTGAGGTTGACCAGCACATGCTGGTCGGGGCGCATCGTGGCGGCCAGCTTCATGGCGTAGGCCACTGCATGGCTGGATTCCAGCGCCGGGATGATGCCTTCGGTGCGGCACAGGCGGTGGAAGGCGGCCATGGCCTCGGCGTCGGTGCAGCCCACGTATTCGGCGCGGCCGATGTCGTGCAGGTAGGCGTGCTCGGGGCCGACGCCAGGGTAGTCCAGGCCAGCCGAGACCGAATGGGTCTCGATGATCTGGCCGTTCTCGTCCTGCAGCAGGTAGGTGCGGTTGCCGTGCAGCACGCCGGGGCTGCCAGCCGAGATGCTGGCGGCATGGCGGCCCGTATCCAGGCCATCGCCTGCGGCCTCCACGCCGATCAGGCGCACCTGCTCGTGGGGGATGTAGGGGTAGAAGATGCCCATCGCATTGCTGCCGCCACCCACGCAGGCCACCACCGCATCGGGCTGGCGGCCGGCGCCCAAGTACTCGGGCATCTGCTGCAGGCATTCGTCGCCGATGACGCGCTGGAAGTCGCGCACCATCTCGGGGTACGGCGCCGGGCCGGCCACGGTGCCGATGATGTAGAAGGTGTTCTCGACGTTCGTGACCCAGTCGCGCAGCGCTTCGTTGAGCGCGTCCTTCAGCGTCTTGGAGCCGCTCTCGACCGGCACCACCTTGGCGCCCAGCAGGTGCATGCGGTAGACATTGGGGCTCTGGCGCTTCACGTCCTCGCTGCCCATGTAGACGATGCACTCCAGGCCGTAGCGGGCGCAGATGGTGGCGGTGGCCACGCCGTGCTGGCCGGCGCCGGTCTCGGCGATCACGCGCGGCTTGCCCATGCGGCGGGCCAGCAGGGCCTGGCCGATGGTGTTGTTCACCTTGTGCGCGCCGGTGTGGTTCAGGTCTTCGCGCTTGAGGTAGATCTGCGCGCCGCCCACCTCGCGCGACAGGCGCGCGGCGTGGTAGATCGGGCTGGGACGGCCAACGAAGTGCTTGAGCTCGTCCTCGAACTCGCGGCGGAACTCGGGATCGTTGCGGTAGTGGGCGTAGGCGGCCTTCAGTTCCTCGAGCGCATGGGTCAGCGTCTCGGAGACGAAGCTGCCGCCGTACGGACCGAAGTGGCCCGATGCATCGGGCTGCTGGTACTCATACATGACAGGAATCCTTGGAATGCAGCGTTCAGGTGCCGGCGCTGGCCTGGGCGACTCGGGCATCGGCCTCGCGCACCGCCTGGCAGAAGCAGTGCATCAGCGCGGCGTCCTTGATGCCCTTGGCGCTCTCCACGCCGGAGCTCACGTCAACGGCCCAGGGCCGGACGTGCATCACCCCATCGATCACGCTTGCAGGATTCAACCCACCAGACAAAACGACCGGACAGGGAACGCCGGGCGGTATGAGAGACCAATCGAACGCCTTTCCGCCGCCCCCGTAGCCCTCGACATGGGCGTCGAGCAGCAGCGCCTGGGCGCTGGGGTGGCGAGCCGCCAAGTCTAGCAAATCGACGCCCGGCGCCATCCGGGCCGCCCGCAGGTAGGGTCGGCCGGGCGCGGTGCAGGCCTCGGGGGGCTCGTCGCCATGAAACTGCAGCAGGGCCTGCGGCACCGCCGCCAGGCCGGCGGCGATCTCGTCGGCGGTGGCGTTGACGAACAGCAGCACCGGTGTCACGAAAGGCGGCAGACGGCGCGCCAGGTCGCCCGCGCGCGCCGCCGTGACGGCGCGAGGGCTCTTCGGGTAGAGCACGAAGCCGATCGCATCGGCGCCAGCGGTGACGGCGGCGTCGACGTCGGCCTCGCGGGTCAGGCCGCAGATCTTGATGCGGGTGCGCGGTGTCAGGGGGTTCATGGCATCCAGTCCATGGCCGCCGTGTGCTCCGGCAGGCCGAACCCGGCATCGTAGCGGGGCCCCAGGAAGTACAGGCCGTCCGGGGCAAAGGTGGGTGCGGCGGCGTCACGCGATCGCGCGGCCAGCACCTCGGCCATCCAGCCGGGCGGGCGGGTGCCGGCGCCCACCGCCACCAGGCAACCCATGATGTTGCGCACCATGTGGTGCAGGAAGGCGATGCCGTCGAACTCGAAGCGCCAGTAGGCGCCGCGCTGATCGATGCGGATGGCGTGCAGCTGCTTCACCGGCGACGCCGCCTGGCACTCCGACGAGCGGAAGGAGGTGAAGTCGTGCTCGCCCACCAGGTGAGCGGCGGCGGCGCGCATCGCATCGGCATCGAGCGGCCGGAAGCTCCAGCCGCAGCCGCCGCGCTCGATCGCCGGGCGCACCGGCGACTCCAGCAGCAGGTAGCGGTAGCGCCGGCCACGCGCGCCGTTGCGCGCATGGAAGTGCGGCGGCACCTCGCGGCACCACTGCACGGCGATGTCATTCGGCAGGTAGCGGTTGGTGCCGCGTACCCAGGAGAAGTCCTCACGCGCCAGTGGCGTGTCGAAGTGAACCACCTGGTTCAGCGCATGCACCCCGGTGTCGGTGCGGCCGGCGCAGACGGTGTGCACCGGCTGCGCGGCGAACTGCGACAGCGCCTGCTCCAGGTGGTCCTGCACGGTGCGTCCGCCCGGCTGGCTCTGCCAGCCGTGGTAGGCCTCGCCACGGTAGGCCACGCCCAGCGCGATGCGCCGCAGTGGCCGCCCCGCCCGACCGTCGCCCATGGGCGACGGCACGGGCTCAGAGCTCATCCAGCAGGCTCTGGGCGCGGGCCTTCAGCGCGCCATCGGACTTCTCGATCACTTCCTGGAGCAGGTCGCGGGCACCTTCGATGTCACCGATGCGGCGGAACTCGTCGGCCAGCTCGATCTTGCGCTGCAGCGGATCGCCACTGCCGGCGTCCAGGTCATCGCCGCTGGGCGGCGGCGGCGGCGCGGCCGGCTCATTGGGCAGGTCGAGCGACAGGTCGCCGAAGTCGAAGTCCACCGGTGCCGAGGGCTGGGCGTCGCGCGGCGCGGGCGCCGGGGCGACGGCCGGTGGCAGTTCAGGCGCCAGCGCGTCGAAGGCGCTGGGCGTGGTCGCCTCGCCCAGGTCCAGCTCGTCGAGCTGGCCGCGGCGGGTGGTCACCGGGTCGTCGTCGAGCATGCCGTGGACCGAGGGCTCGCCCAGGTCCATCGTCGGCTCGGAGCCGGTCATCGGCCGGGTGTTCTCGAGGCCGCTGAGCTGCGACGGGGAATCGAGGTCGATGTCGATGTCGTAGGTGGACGAAGGACCGGCCGGCGCGGCCGCGGCGGCGGGCACCGGGTCGGGTTCGGGCAGTGGGTCGGGCTCGACGGCGGCGGGGGGCGCGCTGTCGTCCACCAAGGAGGCGGTGGCCGGCAGCATGTCCTCGTTGGCCGCGAACATCGGCTCGGCCGGATCGATCTGTCGACCCAGTTCCGCCGCACGCGCCCAGTCCTCGCCCTGACCGCCGGTCATCTCGTGCAGCTGGCGCGCCTGCTGCATGAAGGCCTCGGCATCGGCGCGCTTGGCATAGACCTCGAGCAGCTTGGTGCGGATCGCGGCGCGGGCCGGGTCGGTGCGCAGGGCTTCCTTGAGGATCTCCTCGGCCTGCAGGTCGCGGCCATAGGCGAGGTAGACGTCGGCTTCGGCCACCGGGTCGACATCGCCGATCGCATCGAGCTGGCTCAGCGAGTAGCTCAGCGACGAGGACGCGGCCGCGCTGGTGGCACCGTCGCGGGTGTCGACCCGCTGGCCGCCAGAGGCGCCGAAGAAGGAATCGGGCTGGAGCTTGCTCTCGATGAACGAGGTCTCGCCGGCGCCCTCCTGGCCGCGGCGGCGCAGGCGCATCACGCCCCAGCCGGCCAGCAGCGCCACCAGGCCCACGCCCAGCAGCAGCACGAAGGGGTTCTCGCTCAGCGAGTCCAGCACGCCGGGTTCGGCGGCGGGGGCCGGCTCCGGCGGGCGCGGCGGGCGCGATGCCGCGGCCGAGGCCGGCTCGGCCACCGCAGGCGCGGCCGACGCTGACGGTGCCGCCGCCGACGCGGGCGCCGCGGCCGAGGCCGGCGCACTGGCCACGACCGGCGGCGGGGCCACCGAGGCGGCCGGCGCCGGCGGAGGCGGCGGAGGCGGCGGGGGTGGAGGCGGCGTCACCGGCTTGGTCACCGCCACCGGCGGCTGCGCCGGCGCAGACGCTGCCTTGCCCACCGCAGAAGCGCCAGAAGACAGGCGCTTGAGCTCCTCGACGTTGCGCGTCAGCTCGGACATGCGCGCCTCGGCGGCCTTGCGCTCGGTGTCCTTGGAGATCTTGGCTTCGGGCGCGCTGGCGGCCTTCAGACCGCCCTTGGAGAGCTTGAGCTGATCCGGCGTGGGCGCGCTGTCGGTCTTGCGGTCCTTGACCGCGGCATCGACCTTGCCCTGGGCCTGGCGCGGCGGCTCGGCCGACTTGACCACCGGCGCGGCGCCGGCCAGGCGCTGACGGAAGGCGGCGAAATCGGCGCTCTGCGCCTGGAACACCCGGCGCGCCTCGGCCGCCGGAATCTCGCCGGCACGGGCCTGGGCCTCGGCCACGTCGAGCACGACGCCGGCCTTGAGGCGGTTCATGTTGTTGCCAACGAAGGCGTCGGGGTTGCCGCGGTACAGGGCCACCAGCATCTGGTCCAGCGACACGCCAGGCCGTGCGTTGGCGTTGGCGATGCTGGAGAGCGTGTCGCCGCTCTTCACACGGTAGCCCTGGGTCGGCGCCGCCGGTGCCGCCGGGGTGCTGGGCGGGGTCGGTGCCGGCGGACGGGCTGCGGGGGCCGAGGCCGCCGTCGGCGCCACCGGCTCGGCGCTGGGCGCGGGCTGCGGCCGCACCGGGCGGGCCACCGGCGCCTGCGCCGGCGCGTTGGACATCACCGGAGCGGTCTGTGGCGCGGGTGCTGGGGCCGGCTTGATCGGCGGATCGATCAGCAGCGTGTAGGACCGCTGCAGGCGGCCCGAGGCCCAGCTGAGGTCCAGGATGACGTCCAGGAAGGGCTCGCTGACGGCGCGGTCACCCGCCATGCGCAGTACCGGGCGGCCATCGGCGCCCCGCACCAGCGTCACCTGGACACCTTGCAGCGCCGGGTTCATCTCGACCCCGGCCGAGCGGAAGGACTCGGGCGAGGCCAGCACGGCCTTGAGCGTGTCGGCTTCCTCGGGCGTGATGCTGCTGATGTCGATCTCGGCGCGCAGCGGCTCGCCCAGCGCGGAACGCACGCTCAGGCGCCCCAGGCCCAGGGCCTCGGCGGCGGGCGCGGACAGCGCCAGCCAGGCCGCGATCGCCAGGCTGGACAGGGCCATTCCCGCGGACGTTGTGGTGGTGTTCTTCAAGGCGTCTCCGACAACGCTGGGCACAGACGCCTGGGCGGCTGCGCCGTCATCGATGGTTTTCTGCAGCCCCGCACGACCCCCTGGTCGCACCAAGGCGAGAAAACACCATAGCAGCAAGCATATAGGCTCGCAAGCTCATCCAAAACCTGAGTTGATGCCGGTCGCGCTGTTTGCCCGCAGCGCAGCGCCTTTATCGTTGCCAGACGGCAACGAGTGGCAACGACTTGCAACAGGCCCGGCCGCCAGCCCGCGCAGGCGGGTCATGGACGGCTCGGACATCCGGCGCCCGCTTCGGCGCCGGTGGTGGCACTCACTGGGCCAGCAGGATGCGCAGCATGCGGCGCAGCGGCTCGGCGGCGCCCCACAGCAGCTGGTCGCCGATGGTGAAGGCGCCGACGTACTCGGGGCCCATGGCCAGCTTGCGGATGCGACCCACCGGGATGGTCATGGTGCCGGTCACGGCCACCGGCGTCAGGTCCCGGAGCGTGGCCTCGCGGGTGTTGGGCACCACCTTCACCCACTCGTTGTCGGCGGCAATCATGGCTTCCAGATCCGCCACCGGCACGTCCTTCTTCAGCTTCAGGGTCAGGGCCTGGCTGTGGCAGCGCATCGCGCCCACACGGACGCAGAAACCGTCCACCGGCACCGCGGGAGCGCTGAAGCCCTCGCCCAGGCCGAGGATCTTGTTGGTCTCGGCCATGCCCTTCCACTCTTCCTTGGATTGGCCGTTGCCCAGGTCCTTGTCGATCCAGGGGATCAGCGAGCCGCCCAGCGGCACGCCGAAGTTGGCGGTCTCGGCGCCCGACAGGGCACGCTGCTTGGCGATCACCTTGCGGTCGATTTCCAGAATGGCGCTCTTCGGGTCGTCCAGCAGGGCCTTGACCTCGGCGTTGAGGGTGCCGTACTGGGTCAGCAGCTCACGCATGTGCTGCGCACCGCCGCCCGAGGCGGCCTGGTAGGTCTGGGTGGACATCCACTCGACCAGACCGGCCTTGTACAGCGCGCCCACGCCCATCAGCATGCAGCTGACGGTGCAGTTGCCGCCGATCCAGTTCTTGCCGCCCTTGGCCAGCGCGTCCTTGATGACGGGCATGTTCACCGGGTCCAGCACGATGACGGCGTCCTTCTCCATGCGCAGCGTGGAGGCGGCGTCGATCCAGTGGCCATTCCAGCCTTCGGCGCGCAGCTTGGGGTAGACGGCCGAGGTGTAGTCGCCCCCCTGGCAGGTCAGGACGATGTCGCAGCGCTTGAGCGCGGCGATGTCATGCGCGTCCTGCAGACGGGTTTCGTTCTTCGCCTGCGCCGGGGCGGCACCGCCGGCATTGGAGGTGGAGAAGAACAGCGGTTCAAAGTGCGCGAAGTCGTTCTCGGCCTGCATGCGGTCCATCAAGACCGAACCGACCATGCCGCGCCAACCGACGAGACCTACGAGTGCCATTTCCAGTTTCCTTGTGTGTAGCCAATCCCGGACCCCTGACTTCCCCGGCTCGTTCGCCGGGGTCCAGGTGTGGGGGCGAGACGAAACCGAGCTGTCAGCTCTTGGTGATCGTGGTAATGGTTTTGCCCGCGCCGTTGCCCATGAGGGCGGCGACGACTGCATCACCCATCTCGCGCGTGCCCACCTTCTGGGTGCCTTCGCTCCAGATGTCCGGCGTACGGTAGCCGGCAGCCAGCACCGATTTGACGGCCGACTCGATGCGGTCGGCAGCCTCGGGTGCTTGGAGGGAGAAGCGGAGCATCATGGCAGCAGACAGGATTGTAGCCAGCGGGTTTGCAATACCCTTACCAGCGATGTCCGGCGCGCTGCCGTGGCTGGGCTCGTACAGACCCTGCTTGCGGTCGTTCAGCGAGGCGGAGGGCAGCATGCCGATCGAGCCGGTCAGCATCGAGGCCTCGTCCGACAGGATGTCGCCGAACATGTTGCCGGTCACCACCACGTCGAAGGACTTGGGCGACTTGACCAGCTGCATCGCCGCGTTGTCGACGTACATGTGCTGCAGCTCGACATCGGGGTACTGGGCATGCACCTCGATGACCACGTCCTTCCAGAACTGGAAGGTCTCGAGCACGTTGGCCTTGTCGACGCTGGTGACCTTGCGGCCGCGCTGGCGCGCTGCCTGGAAGGCGACATGGGCGATGCGCTCGATCTCGGGGCGCGAGTAGCGCATCGTGTCGAAGGCCTCGTCGGCGCCGGGGAACAGGCCGTCCACCGCGGTGCGGCGGCCCCTGGGCTGGCCGAAGTAGATGTCGCCGGTCAGCTCGCGGATGATCAGGATGTCCAGGCCGGCCACCAGTTCGGGCTTGAGGCTGGAGGCGCCCACCAGCTGCTCGTAGCAGATCGCCGGGCGGAAGTTGGCGAACAGGCCCAGGTGCTTGCGCAGACCCAGGATGGCCTGCTCGGGGCGCAGCGGGCGGTCGAGCTTGTCGTACTTCCAGTCGCCCACGGCGCCGAAGAGGATGGCGTCGGCGGACTTGGCCAGGTTCAGCGTGCCCTCGGGCAGCGGGTGGCCGTGCAGTTCGTAGGCGGCGCCGCCCACCGGGGCCTGCTCCATCTCCAGCGGCAGGTCCAGCACCTGCAGGACCTTGACCGCCTCGGCGACGATCTCGGTGCCGATGCCGTCACCCGGCAGCACGGCGATCTTCATGCTCATCGTGTTCTTTCTTGGAATGTCGGGAATTCAGAGCTGCGGCATCGAGGTGCCCAGCCAGGGCATCTTCGCCAGGCGCTCGGCCTCGTAGGCCTTGATCTTGTCGGCGTGGCGCAGCGTCAGGCCGATGTCGTCGAAGCCATTGACCAGGCAGTACTTGCGGAAGGCCTGCACCTCGAAGGGCAGTTCGCTGCCGTCGCCCTTGACGATGACCTGGCGCGGCAGGTCGATCGTCAGCGTGTAGCCCGGGAAGGCCGCCACCTCGTCGAACAGCTTCGCCACCTGCGACTCGGGCAGCACGATCGGCAGCACGCCGTTCTTGAAGCAGTTGTTGAAGAAGATGTCGGCGAAGCTGGGGGCGATGATGGCGCGGAAGCCGTACTGCTGCAGCGCCCAGGGCGCGTGCTCGCGGCTGGAGCCGCAACCGAAGTTGTCGCGCGCCAGCAGGATGCTGGCGCCGGCATAACGCGGCTGGTTCAGCACGAAGTCGGGGTTGGGTCGGCGGCTGGCCGGGTCCTGGCCGGGCTCGCCCTTGTCCAGGTAGCGCCACTCGTCGAACAGGTTCGGGCCGAAGCCGGTGCGCTTGATCGACTTCAGGAACTGCTTGGGGATGATCGCGTCGGTGTCGACATTGGCGCGATCCATCGGGGCCACCAGGCCCTGGTGTACGGTGAACTGGTCCATGCTTACTTCTTCTTGGCAGCGCCTTCGATGGTCTCGCCGGCCTTCTGGATGTCCTTGCCCATGCCCTCGAAGGTGTTGCAGCCGGCCAGGACGAACAGCGCGGCGATCAGGGCGAACACGGTCTTCATGCGGTGGCTCCTTGCGTTCAGGCGATGCGACGGATGTCGACGAAATGGCCGGCCATCGCGGCGGCGGCGGCCATCGCGGGGCTGACCAGGTGGGTGCGGCCGCCGTTGCCCTGGCGGCCCTCGAAGTTGCGGTTGCTGGTGCTGGCGCAGCGCTCGCCGGGCTCCAGCCGGTCGGCGTTCATCGCCAGGCACATGCTGCAGCCGGGCTGGCGCCACTCGAAGCCGGCGGCGGTGAAGACCTTGTCCAGGCCCTCGGCCTCGGCCTGCGCCTTGACCAGGCCCGAGCCCGGCACCACCAGCGCCTGGCGGATGTTGGCGGCAATGCGCCCGCCCACGCGCTGCACCACCGCGGCGGCCTCGCGCATGTCCTCGATGCGGCTGTTGGTGCACGAGCCGATGAAGACCTTGTCGACGCGGATGTCGTTGATCGCCTTGTTGGGCTCCAGGCCCATGTAGCTCAGCGCCCGCTCGATCGCGGCCCGCTTCACGCCGTCCTTCTCCTTGTCGGGGTCGGGCACGCGCTCGTCGATCGCCAGCACCATCTCGGGGCTGGTGCCCCAGGTGACCTGCGGCTTGATCTGCGCGGCATCGAGCACCACCACCTTGTCGAAGTGCGCGCCGTCGTCGGAGTGCAGGGTGCGCCAGTGCGCCACCGCCAGTTCCCACTCCACGCCCTGGGGCGCGAAGGGGCGGCCCTTGACGTAGTCGATGGTCTTGTCGTCCACCGCCACCAGGCCGGCGCGCGCGCCCGCCTCGATCGCCATGTTGCACACGGTCATCCGGCCTTCCATGCTCAGCGCGCGGATGGCCGAGCCGCCGAACTCGATCGTGTAGCCGGTGCCGCCGGCGGTGCCGATCCGGCCGATGATCGCCAGCACGATGTCCTTGGCGGTCAGGCCGCGGGCCAGTTCGCCGTCCACCCGCACCAGCATGTTCTTCGCCTTCTTGGCGAGCAGGGTCTGGGTGGCCAGCACGTGCTCGACCTCGGAGGTGCCGATGCCATGCGCCAGCGCGCCGAAGGCGCCGTGGGTGGAGGTGTGGCTGTCGCCGCAGACCACCGTCATGCCCGGCAGCGTGGCGCCGTTCTCGGGGCCGACCACGTGGACGATGCCCTGGCGCTTGCTCATGAACGGGAAGTAGGCGGCCGAGCCGAAGGCCTTGATGTTGGCGTCCAGCGTGACCACCTGCTCCTTGGAGATCGGGTCCTTGATGCCGTCCAGGCCCAGCTCCCAGCCGTCGGTGGGCGTGTTGTGGTCGGCGGTGGCCACCACCGAGCTGGTGCGCCAGACCGGCCGGCCGGCCTCGCGCAGGCCTTCGAAGGCCTGCGGGCTGGTGACCTCGTGCACCAGGTGGCGGTCGATGTAGAGCACGGCGGTGCCGTCCTCCTCGGTGTGGACGACGTGTTCGTCCCACAGCTTGTCGTACAGGGTGCGTGCGGTCATGGCAGGCCGGAGAAGGTCAGGAAGGAATCGTCGCGCGGGGTGCGCGCGGGACAGGGATTGTCGGCGATGCGCCGCCGGTCGGCGAGACCAGCGGCACGTCGCGTGTCAGGGCATCGACGAAGCGCTGCACCACGGCCGGCAGCACCTCCTGGTCGCGCGCGGCGATCAGGTAGGTGCGCTGTGACCAGGCATCGAGCAGCGGCCGCACCTCGATCGCGAACAGCCGGGCGAAGCGCTCGGCCACCGCCGCCGGCAGCAGGGCCACACCCAGGCCGGCGTCGACCAGCTGGGCGATGGCGTCGAAGCCGCGCACCTGCAGCCGGGCGTTGAGCGTGCGGCCGCGCTCCAGCGCGCGCTGCAGCATCAGCTCGTGCACCGAGGCGCCGATGTGCAGGCCGACGATGTCGTAGTCCAGCAGCGACTCGAAGGCCAGTGCGCCCGGCTCGGCCGCCAGCGCGTGGCCGCGCGGCAGGATCACCGCCAGCTGGCCGTCGCGGTAGGGCCAGGCGCGCAGGCGCTGGTCGGACAGCGGCTGGGCGAAGATGCCCACATCGGCGCGGCCATCGGCCACCGCGGCCTGGACCTCGGCGCTGGTCAGGTCCTCCAGGCTGATGCGGATCTGCGGATGCTCGCGCGAGAAGGCGGCCAGGTCGGCCGGCAGGCACTCGGCAATGGCGCCGGCATTGGCGGCGATGCGCAGGTGGCCCTTGATGCCGCGGCTGAACTCGACCACCTCGCTCTCCAGCGCATGCAGCGAGGCATGCAGGCCGCGGATGTGGCGCACCAGCGCGCGGCCGGCCTCGGTGGGCTCCACGCCGCGCGCGCGGCGAACGAACAGTTGCACGCCCAGGCGGGTCTCCAGGTCCTTCAGGCGCTTGCTGGCGGCGGCCAGCGCCAGATGCTCGCGCTCCGCCGCCCGCGTCAGGTTGCGGGTCTCGGAGATCGCGAGCACCAGGTTCAGCGTGATGAGGTCGAAACGCATCGCAGCACAGGAATGGGGGGCGACCGCTGCATGCACCGTCCCCGGGTGGCCATGGTCAGGCGGCCAGGGATCGGCTGGGAGAGGACCGGTGAGTCCAGCACCAACAGCCGCATCGCTGAACCGGATGTTGCACGAAGGCTCGGGCCGGCGCACACGGGGTTTGACAAGCAAGCATTCGCCCCAGGCGAACGATACACCCACCCGCCAAGGTCGCGCCGCATTGGCCTTACAGTGAGGGTGATGGCTGACTCCGCCGACCGGATTCCCCCGGCCGCCCATTGGCAGGCCGATGGGCCGCTGGCCACCCTGGATCTGCGGGGCGACTGGCGGGCGCCCGAGGCCGCGACCGCCTGGCCGGGACTGGGTGGCCTGCCGGCCACGGTGCGGCGGGTGCAGGTGCGCGCTGACGCGCTGCAGGCCTGGGACAGCCGGCTCGCCGCGCGGCTGTGGCAGCTGGGCGCGGACCTGGCCCGGCGCGAGCCTGCGGTGCCGCTGGACCTGGCCGCCCTGCCCAGCGGCCTGCGCGAAGTGTTGTCGCTGGCCAGCGCGTCCAGCGCCGCAGCGCCGGTGCCGCCCGAACCCGGTGTGCTGAGCCGCCTGGGGCTGCTGCTGACGCGCTTCGTCGAACGCGCCACGGTGACCCTGGGTTTCGTCGGCGAGACCCTGATGGCCCTGGGGCGCCTGCTGCGTGGACGCACCGCGATGCGCGGCCAGGACCTGGTGCACCAGCTCTGGGCCACCGGGCCGTCCAGCCTGCCGATCGTCTCGCTGGTCAGCGCCCTGGTCGGGCTGATCATCGCCTACCTGGGCGCGGCGCAGCTGCAGCGCTTCGGTGCCCAGATCTACATGGCCGACCTGGTGACGATCGGCGAGGTGCGCGAGGTGGCCGCGCTGATGACCGCGGTGATCCTGGCCGGCCGGGTGGGCGCGGCCTTCGCGGCGCAGCTGGGCAGCATGCAGGCCAACGAGGAGATCGACGCGCTGCGCACCCTGGGCCTGGACCCGGTGGAGCACCTGGTGCTGCCGCGCACCATCGCGCTGACGCTGATGGCGCCGCTGCTCACGGTGTACGCGGCCGGGGTGGCGATGATCGCGGGCATGTTCGTCGCGGTGGGCATCTTCCGCGTCGAGCCGCTGGAGTACCTGGTGCGCAGCTTCAACGCGCTGAGCCTGGCCCATGTCTCGATCGGCCTGCTCAAGGCCACGGTCTACGGCCTGCTGGTGGCGCTGGCGGGCTGCCGCCAGGGCCTGCACGCCGGCCGCAGCGCCCAGGCGGTGGGTGAGGCCACCACCGCGGCGGTGGTGCAGGCCATCGTCTGGATCGTCGTCGCCGCGTCGGCGCTGACGATCAGCTTCCAGCGCCTGGGGTGGTGATGGACGACGCGCTGGTGCATGTCGAGGACCTGACGCTGGCCTGGGACGGGCGGGTGATCCAGCATGACCTGAACTTCGCGGTGCAGCCCGGCGAAGTGCTGGTGCTGATGGGCGGCAGCGGCTGCGGCAAGAGCACGCTGTTGCGCCACCTGATCGGCCTGCAGGCCCCGGCGCAGGGGCGCATCCGCTACGGCGACATCGACCTGGCCAGCGCCGACGAGGCGCAGCGCGACCTGCTGCGCGAACGCTTTGGCGTGATGTTCCAGGCCGGTGCGCTGTGGAGCTCGATGAGCGTGGGCGAGAACGTGATGCTGCCGCTGCAGGAGCTGACCACGCTGGCGCCGGCCGAGGTGGAGTCCCTGGCCCGCTTCAAGCTGGCCCTGGTGGGCCTGGAGGGCGCCTTCGACGCTGCGCCGGCCGATCTCTCGGGCGGCATGAAGAAGCGCGCTGCCATCGCCCGCGCGATGGCGCTGGACCCGCCCCTGCTGTACCTGGACGAGCCCAGCGCCGGGCTGGACCCGATCACCTCGGCGCGGCTGGATGAGCTGATCCTGCACTTGCGCGATCATCTGGGCACGACGATCGTGATGGTGACCCATGAGCTCGACAGCATCTTCGCGGTCGCCGACCGTGCCCTCTTCCTCGACGCCCAGGAGAAGACCATGACCGCGCTGGACGCGCCCCGCACCCTGTTGCAGCACGGCCCCGAGCCGGTGCGGCGTTTCCTGCAGGGACGGGCCCGGCCATGATCCGCCGCCACGGCAACCCGGCGCTGCTGGGCCTGTTCGTCGTCGGCGCCCTGGTGCTGCTGTTCGCCACCGTGTTCACCGTCGCCGGGGGGCGGCTGTTCGCCACCCGCCAGCAGGTGGTGATGTACTTCAGCGGCAGCATCTACGGCCTGCAGGTGGGCGCGCCGGTGGTCTTCCGCGGGGTGCGCCTGGGCAGCGTCAGTTCGGTGGGTGTGAAGTGGGATGCCGCCGGGCACCATGTCAGCATCCCGGTGGTGGCGGAACTCGACGCCGATGCGCTGCGCAATGTCGGCGGCGGCAGCGCCGATGCCAACCTGCGCGCCACCGTGCAGACCCTGGTGGGCAGCGGCCTGCGGGCCCAGCTGGCGATGCAGAGCATCCTCACCGGTCAGCTCTACATCGACCTGGACTTCCGCCCCGACAAGCCCTCGATGAGCCAGGGCGGCACCGGCCAACCCGAGATTCCCACGGTGGCCACGGTGTTCCAGGAACTGCGCAACCAGATCGACCAGATCGACGTCAAGCGCCTGATCGAGGACATCGGCGCGATCGCCAGCACCACCCGGGCCATGGTCAGTGCGCCCGAGCTGTCGCGTGCACTGAAGGACCTGGACGACATCACCCGCCACCTGGTCAACCTGAGCCAGCGCCTGGACCAGCGCAGCGGGCCGCTGCTCGACCGCGCCGAGGCCACGCTGGACGCCGCCCGCAAGACCACCGAGGACCTGCGCGTGGCGGCCAGCGCCGTCACCGACTCGGCGCGCCGGGTGGGCACCACCTTCCAGCCCGATGGCGCACTGGCCACCAAGCTGCGGGGCGCCGCCGACGAGATGGCCCGCACCGGCGTCGTGCTGCGCGAGTCGGTGGGTACCGACGCGCCGCTGAACCGCGACCTGCAGCGCGCCCTGACCGACCTGGCCAGCGCCGCGCGCTCGCTGCGCGAGCTGGCCGACACCCTGAACCAGCAGCCCGAATCGGTGCTGCGTGGCCGCCAATGAGAAAGCCCGCCGCCATGCGCCTGCGCCTTGCTCCCCTCGCCCTGGCAGCCCTGCTCGCCGCCTGCAGCAGCTCCCCGGCGATCACCTGGTACCAGCTGCGCGCCGAAGCGCCCGGCCCGGTGGCGCCCGCGCGGGCCGACAGCCCGGTCTGGCAATTGCTGGCGGTGCAGTTGCCGGCCTACCTGGACCGTGAATCGGTGCTGCGCCCCAGCGGCCGGTCGGCCCTGAATGCCGTGCCCGCGGCCCGCTGGGCCGAACCGCTGCGCGACGCCGTGCCGCGGCTGCTGCTGGCCGACCTGGCGCGGCTGCGTGGCACCGCCAGCGTCTTTGCCGGCGGCCTGCCGCCAGGCGTCAGCGCGGCGCGCCAGTTGCGGGTCGAGATCCAGCGCCTGGACCCCGAGCCCGACGATCAGGCCGTGGTGCTGAGCGCGCGCTGGTGGCTGCAGGACCCGCAGGGCCGGGAGGCGCCGGCGGTGCGCGAGATCAGCCTGCGCGCCACCGCCGCCAGCGCCTCGACCGACGACCTGGTGGCCGCCCAGCGCGAACTGCTGTGGCGCCTGGCCCAGGCCATCGCCCAGGCCTGAACAACGATCCTGCGCACGGCGTGGCGGCCAGGGCACAGCGGGGGCCGCCGCCGTGACGTGCTCACGAAGCCTTGCGCGGGACTGAAGTTCGCTGCGCAATGGCCGATAAGCTGGTCGACTGCCCTGCGCCGACCCATGCTCACCGGACTCTTCACCCGCCTGATCCACCGCTTCGGGACCGCGCCGCCTGCCGAACCGCAGGACGACGCGCTGCATCGCCTGCTCGACCTGCTGGCGGCCCAGGCGGCACACGACCACTGGAAGATCCGCTTCGAGGGCCAGCTCAGCGGCCTGACGGACGCGGGCATGAAGCCCGAGGACATCTGCTTCGACGACCGCTGCGTGCTGGGTCGCTGGCTGCAGAACGACGGCAAGGCCTCGGTGGGCCAGCTGCCGGCCTTTCGCCAGCTGGTGGACAGCCACCGCAGCTTCCACCACGCGGCGTCCAACCTGCTGAGCCTGCAGCGCAGCGGCCGCATCCACGAGATGGAGCGGCTGCAGCGCGGCGCCTACAGCATCAGCGCCAGCGGGGTCGCGCGCTCATTCATGGCGCTGCGGCGGCAGCTGGACCTGCCGCTGACCCAGGCACCGCAGCCCGACTGAGCCTCTCAGCCCAGCGGGCCGCAGCGCCCGCGCACAGCGCTCAGCGGCTCAGCGTGGCCAGCGCCGCGTTGAAGGTGGCGCTGGGGCACATCACCGCGCTCAGCTTGGCGGTGTCGGGCTTGTAGTAGCCGCCGATATCGGCCGGCTTGCCCTGCACCTCGGCCAGCTCGGCCACGATCTTGGCCTCGTTGTCGGCCAGGGTCTTGGCCAGCGGCGCGAACGTGGCGGCCAGCTCGGCGTCCTCGGTCTGGCCCGCCAGCTCCTGCGCCCAGTACATCGCCAGGTAGAACTGGCTGCCGCGGTTGTCGAGCTCACCGGTCTTGGGGCTGGGCGACTTGCGGTTGTCCAGCAGCTTGCCGGTGGCCGCATCCAGCGTCTTGGCCAGCAGCTTGGCGCGGCTGTTGCCGTTCTTCAGGCCCAGGTCCTCCAGGCTCACCGCCAGCGCCAGGAACTCGCCCAGGCTGTCCCAGCGCAGATGGTTCTCTTCCACCAGCTGCTGCACATGCTTCGGGGCCGAGCCGCCGGCGCCGGTCTCGTACATGCCGCCACCGGCCATCAGCGGCACGATCGACAGCATCTTGGCCGAGGTGCCCAGTTCCATGATGGGGAACAGGTCGGTCAGGTAGTCGCGCAGGATGTTGCCGGTGGCGCTGATCGTGTCCATGCCGCGGATCACGCGCTCCAGCGTGTAGCGCATCGCCCGCACCTGGCTCATGATCTGGATGTCCAGGCCATTGGTGTCGTGCTCGTGCAGGTACATCTTGACCTTGCGGATCAGCTGCGCCTCGTGCGGGCGGTAGCTGTCGAGCCAGAAGACCACCGGCATGCCCGAGTTGCGGGCGCGGTTGACGGCCAGCTTGACCCAGTCGCGGATCGCGGCGTCCTTGACCTGGCACATGCGCCAGATGTCGCCCTCTTCCACGTTCTGGCTCAGCAGCACCTCGCCGGTCTCGAGGTCGGTGATGTTGGCCACACCGTCCTCGGGGATCTCGAAGGTCTTGTCGTGCGAGCCGTACTCCTCGGCCTGCTGGGCCATCAGGCCGACGTTGGGCACCGTGCCCATGGTCTTCGGGTCGAAGGCGCCGTGCCACTTGCAGAAGTTGATCATCTCCTGGTAGATGCGGGCGAAGGTCGATTCGGGCATCACGGCCTTGACGTCCTTCAGGCGGCCGTCGGCGCCGTACATCTTGCCGCCCGAGCGGATCATCGCCGGCATCGAGGCGTCGACGATCACGTCGTTGGGCGAGTGGAAGTTGGTGATGCCCTTGGCCGAGTCCACCATCGCCAGCTCGGGGCGGTGCTCGTGGCAGGCGTGCAGGTCGCGCTTGATCTCGTCGCGCTGCGAGGCCGGCAGCTTCTCGATCTTGGTGTAGAGATCGACCATGCCGTTGTTGACGTTGACGCCCAGCTCCTTGAAGGTCTCGGCGTGCTTGGCGAAGGCCTCGCGGTAGAAGATCTTCACGCAGTGGCCGAAGACGATCGGGTGCGAGACCTTCATCATCGTCGCCTTGACGTGCAGCGAGAACATCACGCCGGTCTTGCGGGCGTCCTCGATCTCCTTCTCGTAGAAGGCCAGCAGGGCCTTCTTGCTCATGAACATGCTGTCGATCACCTCGCGGTCGAGCAGCGAGACCTTGGGCTTGAGCACGATGGTCTTGCCGCTCTTGGTGATCAGCTCCATCTTCACATCGCGCGCGCGGTCCAGCGTCATCGACTTCTCACCGTGGTAGAAGTCGCCGGCGTGCATGTGCGAGACGTGGGTGCGCGAAGCCTGGCTCCACTCGGCCATGCTGTGCGGGTTCTTGCGCGCGTACTCCTTGACGGCGCGCGGCGCGCGGCGGTCGGAGTTGCCTTCGCGCAGCACCGGGTTCACCGCCGAGCCGGTGCACTTCGAGTAGCGCGCCTTGATCGACTGCTCTTCCTCGTTCTTCGGGTTCTCGGGGTAGTCGGGGATCTTGTAGCCCTTGTCCTGCAGTTCCTTGATGGCCGCCTTCAGCTGGGCGATCGAGGCGCTGATGTTGGGCAGCTTGATGATGTTGGCCTCGGGGCGCAGCGTCAGCTTGCCCAGCTCGGCCAGGTTGTCCGGCACGCGCTGCTCTTCGGTCAGGCATTCGGGGAACTGCGCCAGGATGCGGCCGGCCACCGAGATGTCGCTGGTGGCCACGTTGATGCCCGCAGGGGCGGTGAAGGTGCGGATGATCGGCAGGAAGGACCCGGTCGCCAGCAGCGGCGCCTCATCGGTCAGCGTGTAGATGATGGTGGACTTCGGGTCGCTCATCGCTTATCTCCTGGATCAATGTGAATGAATGCTCTGGCCGCGAGGGGGCGTCGCGGACAACCGGGAACGATGCGGCATTTTGCTTTCGAGGGTCTGACCCTGGCCCCGGTTTTTGCATTGATATTTCATGATGCAAAAAATGGCCCAGATTTTTTGGCGGCCCCAAAGACAAGGCCGCCCCGAGGGGCGGCCTGGCCAGGGAGGGTGGCGCGGCGGATCAGCGTGCGACCAGGTCCTTGACCTGCTGCAGCGCGGCCGGGTCTTCCATCGTCGTCAGGTCGCCCGGATCGCGGCCCTCGCAGACCGCCTGGATCGCGCGGCGCAGCAGCTTGCCCGAGCGCGTCTTGGGCAGCACGCTGACGAAGCGCACGCGGGCCGGGCGGGCCACGGCGCCGAGCTGCTCGTCCACCACCTTCATGATCGCGCCTTCGAGCTTCAGCGCGTCGGCGTCCGAGGCGGCCTGGCTGGGGTCCTTCAGCACCGCGAAGGCCACGGCCACCTGGCCCTTGAGCTGGTCGGCCACACCCACCACCGCCACTTCGGCGACGTTCGGGTGGCTGGAGATGCTCTCCTCGATCTCGCGCGTGCCCAGGCGGTGGCCGGCCACGTTGATCACGTCGTCGGTGCGGCCCAGGATGAAGAAGTAGCCGTCCTCGTCCTTGATGCCCCAGTCGAAGGTGCTGTACATGACCTTGTTGTGGATGCTGGACCAGTAGGTCTTGACGTAGCGTTCGTCGTCACCCCTGCAGGCAGCCCGGGGGCAGCGGGCCTTCCACCGCGATCACGCCCTTCTTGCCGGGCTCGGTGATCTCCTCGGCGGTGGTCTCGTCGATCAACTTGACGTCGTAGCCGTACACCGCCTTGCCCGGCGAGCCGAACTTGGTGGGGGCCTTCTCGACACCGTTGCAGATGGCCATGATCGGCCAGCCGGTCTCGGTCTGCCAGTAGTTGTCGATGATCGGCTTGTTGATCGCGCCGGCGATCCAGGTGGCGGTGGGCTCGTCCAGCGGCTCGCCGGCCAGGAACAGCGCCTTCAGGCTGGACAGGTCGTACTTGGTCAGGAAGGCCGGGTCCTGCTTCTTCAGCACGCGCGCGGCGGTGGGCGCCGAGAACATCACCGAGACCTTGTACTTCTCCACCAGGCTCCACCAGATGCCCGCGTCGGGGCGGATCGGCAGGCCCTCGTACATGATCGTGGCCATTCCGTTGATCAGCGGGCCGTAAATGATGTAGCTGTGGCCCACCACCCAGCCGATGTCGGAGGTGGAGAAGTAGGTCTCGCCCGGGTTGCCCATGTAGATGTGCTTCATCGACGCGGCGAGCGCGACGGTGTAGCCGCCGGTGTCGCGTTGCACGCCCTTGGGCTTGCCGGTGGTACCGCTGGTGTAGAGGATGTAGCTGGGGTGGGTGGAGTCCACCCACTCGCAGGGCACCTGGGCGTCCATGTTGGCGGCGCGCAGGCTGGCGTAGTCCTCGTCGCGGCCGGCGACCCGGGCGAACTCGGCCAGGCCGCGGTTGACCATCAGCACCTTGGCCGGCTTGTGCGCGGCCAGGTTGATCGCCTCGTCCAGCAGGTGCTTGTAGGGCACCGACTTGCCGCCGCGCATGCCGGCGTCGGCGCTGATGATGGCCACCGGCTTGGCGTCATCGATGCGGCTGGCCAGCGAATGGCTGGCGAAGCCGCCGAAGACCACCGAGTGGATCGCGCCGATGCGCACGCAGGCCAGCATCGCGAAGCAGGCCTCGGCGATCATCGGCATGTAGATCAGCACGCGGTCGCCCTTGCCCACACCCAGCCCCTGGAGGATGGCCGCCATGCGGTTGACCTCGGTGTGCAGTTCGCGGAAGGAGTAGGCCTTCTCGGTGTCGGTCTCGGTGGAGACGAAGATCAGCGCGTTCTGGTCCGGCCGCGTCGCCAGGTGGCGATCGACCGCGTTGTGGCACAGGTTGGTCTGGCCACCGGCGAACCACTTGGCGAACGGCGGGTTGCTGTAGTCGCAGACCTGGTCGAAGGGCCGGTGCCAGTCGACCAGCGCGGCCTGTTCGCGCCAGAAGCCGTCGCGGTCGGTGATGGAGCGGCGGTGGAACTCTGCGTAGCTGGTCATGAATGTCTCCTCGGGGCCGTGTTCGGAGCCCGGCCACAGCGCCGAGCGTCAATCCGGAATTGCAGCGCCACAGCCTGACGCTGCACTGTCAAAAACAATGCATTTCAGCCCAGCGCCGCCACCACTTCAGGGGGGGCTTGCACCAGCTCAATCAGCACGCCCTCGCCCCCCACCGGGAACTCGTCGTTGCCCTTGGGGTGGATGAAGCAGATGTCGAAGCCCGCGGCGCCTTTGCGGATGCCCCCGGGGGCAAAGCGCACGCCGTTGGCGCTCATCCATTCCACCGCCTTGGGCAGGTCATCCACCCACAGGCCGACATGGTTCAGCGGGGTAGCATGCACCGCCGGCTTCTTGTCGGGGTCCAGCGGCTGCATCAGGTCGACCTCCACCGCGGTCGGGCCGCTGCCCAGCGCGCAGATGTCCTCGTCGACGTTCTCGCGTTCGCTGACAAAGGTGCTCTTGACCTGCAGGCCCAGCATGTCCACCCACAGGCTCTTGAGCTTGTCCTTGCTCGGGCCGCCGATGGCGATCTGCTGGATGCCGAGGATCCTGAAAGGCTTGGTGCTCATCGTGTGGTGTCCTGGAAAGCGTTGGAGAGTTCGGCGCTGATCGGCAGGTCCAGCCGGGCCAGCAGGCGGCGGTCCTGCTCGGCATCGGGGTTGCCGGTGACCAGCAGCTTGTCGCCGTAGAAGATGGAATTGGCACCGGCCATGAAACACAGCGCCTGCACGCCCTCGTCCAGGCCGCGCCGGCCGGCCGACAGGCGCACCCGCGAGGCGGGCATCGTGATGCGCGCGGCGGCGATCACGCGCACCACCTCGAAGGGGTCGACCGGCTCGGCGTCGGCCAGCGGCGTGCCCTCGATGCGCACCAGCTGGTTGACCGGCACAGAATCCGGCGCCGGGTCCAGGCTGGCCAGCTCGGCGATCAGGCCGGCACGCTGCAGCCGGGTCTCGCCCATGCCGACGATGCCGCCGCAGCACACCTTGATGCCGGCCTCGCGCACATGCTCCAGCGTGCGCAGCCGGTCTTCGTAGACGCGGGTGTGGATGATGTCGCCGTAGAAGTCGGGCGCGCTGTCGAGGTTGTGGTTGTAGTAGTCCAGGCCCGCATCACGCAGCATCACGGCCTGGTGCGGCTCGAGCATGCCGAGTGTCGCGCAGGTCTGCAGACCCAGGTCCTTGACGCCCTGGACCAGCTCGGCCACTTTCTCGACGTCGCGGTCCTTGGGCGCGCGCCAGGCGGCCCCCATGCAGAAGCGCGAGGCGCCGGCCCTCTTGGCGGCGCGCGCCGCGCCCAGCACCGCCTCGACGTCCATCAGCTTGCCCGCCTCGACGCCGGTGTCGTGGTGGGCGCTCTGCGGGCAGTAGGCGCAGTCCTCGGGGCAGCCGCCGGTCTTCACCGACAGCAGCGAGGCCAGCTCGATGTCGCCGGCCGGGAAATGCTGGCGATGCACCTCGTGGGCCTGGTGGACCAAGGCCATGAAGGGCTGCTGCATCAGCGCCAGCACGGCCTCGGCCGTCCAGCGGGCGGTGCGGGGCGCCGGACGGCGCAGCAGCTGGATCGGCGCCTCGGGTGCGTCGGTCTGGATCACTGGTCAGACCTCACTCGAAGGCAATGATCGGCTGGTCCACGGACAGGCTCTCGCCCTTGCTGGCGCGCACTTCCTTGACCACCCCGTCCTGCGCGGCGACCAGGATGTTCTCCATCTTCATCGCCTCAATGACCGCCAGCTTCTCGCCGGCCAGCACCTTCTGGCCCACGCTGACAGCCACATCGACCAGAAGCCCCGGCATCGGCGACAGCAGGAACTTCGACAGGTCGGGCGGCGCCTTGTAGGGCATCAGCTTGTGCAGCTCGGCGGCACGCGGCAGCAGCACCAGCGCGTCGATCGCGGTGCCGTTGTGGGCGATGCGCATCGACAGCGGCTGCTTGGCGGAGCCACGTTCCACCTGGGCGCTGAAGGGCTGGCCGTTGACCGTGCCGGTCATCAGCACCTCACCCAGCTTGGTGTGGCTCTGGATGGCGTAGGTCTTGCCACCCACCGTGACATCGGCTCGGCCGCTGGCCGGATCGAACTCGCCCAGCGTGACGTCGTGGTAGACGTGCTGGCCCTCGGCGCCCAGTTGCACCACCACCAGCTCGTTCTTGTGCGCCACCTCGTGGCCCGGCAGCTGGCCGCTGATGCCGGCCGCACGCTCGCGCGCCTTTCGGCGCACGAAGGCGGCGATCGCCACCAGGAACAGCGGGTCGTCGTGCGGCACGTCCTCGGCGCGGAAGCCCTTGGCGTAGTGCTCGGCGATGAAGCCGGTGTTGAACTGGCCGGTGACGAACTTCGGGTGCGCCAGCAGCGCCGCCTGGAAGGGGATGTTGCTGCTGATGCCGCGGATCACGAAGGCGTTGAGCGCGGCGCGCATCTTCGCGATCGCGTCGTTGCGGTCGCGGCCGTGCACGATGAGCTTGGCGATCATCGAGTCATAGAACATCGGGATCTCGCCGCCTTCATAGACGCCGGTGTCCACGCGCACGCCACCGAAGCGGCCGTCGGCATAGGCGGCGCCCTGCAGCGTCTCCGTGCCCTGCTCCAGATCCGCGGCCGGCGGCTGGTACTTCACCAGGCGGCCGGTGGACGGCAGGAAGTTGCGGAACGGGTCTTCCGCGTTGATGCGGCACTCGATGGCCCAGCCCTCGCGCTGGATGTCGGCCTGGCCGAAGGACAGCTTCTCGCCAGCCGCCACGCGGATCATCTGCTCCACCAGGTCCAGGCCGGTGATGCACTCGGTGACCGGGTGCTCCACCTGCAGCCGGGTGCTCATTTCCAGGAAGTAGAAGTCCTGGTCCTTGCCGACCACGAACTCCACCGTGCCAGCGCTCTGGTACTTCACCGCCTTGGCCAGCGCCACGGCCTGTTCGCCCATGGCCTTGCGCGTGGCATCAGAGATGAAAGGGCTGGGCGCCTCCTCGATCACCTTCTGGTGGCGGCGCTGGATCGAGCACTCGCGCTCGTTCAGGTAGACCACGTTGCCGTGGCTGTCGCCCAGCACCTGGATCTCGATGTGGCGCGGCTCGAGCACGTACTTCTCGATGAAGACGCGGTCGTCGCCGAAGCTGTTGCGGGCCTCGTTGCGGCACGAGGAGAAGCCCTCGAAGGCCTCCTTGTCGTTGAAGGCCACGCGCAAGCCCTTGCCGCCGCCGCCGGCGGACGCCTTGATCATCACCGGGTAGCCGATGCCCTTGGCGATCTCCACCGCCTGCTCGGGCGTGTCAATCGCGTCGTTGTAGCCGGGGATGGTGTTGACCTTGGCTTCGTTGGCCAGCTTCTTGGAGGCGATCTTGTCGCCCATGGCCGCGATGCTGAAGTGGCGCGGGCCGATGAAGGCAATGCCCTCGTCCTCGCAGCGCTTGGCGAAGGCCTCGTTCTCGGACAGGAAGCCGTAGCCCGGGTGGATGGCCTCGGCGCCGGTGGACTTGGCCGCGGCGATGATCTTGTCGGCCACCAGGTAGGACTCGCGCGAGGGCGCCGGGCCCAGCAGCACGGCCTCGTCGGCCAGCTCCACGTGGCGGGCGTCCTTGTCGGCCTCGGAATAGACGGCGACCGTCTGGATGCCCATCTTCTGGGCGGTCTTGATGACGCGGCAGGCGATTTCCCCGCGGTTGGCAATGAGGATCTTCTTAAACATGGTGGGTCTCCGCGGGGAACTCGCCTGCGTGCGCTTCGCGCACCCGGCAATTTGGCTTCGCCGAAACGGCCTTGCGGCCGTTTTCGCCGCGGTTCGCAATCAGGATCTTCTTGAACATGCTTTTTTCTCCGCGCGGCCTGAACTCAAAGAGGGATGTTTCCGTGCTTGCGCCACGGGTTTTCCAGCTTCTTTTCACGCAGCATCACCAGACTGCGGCAGATGCGCTTGCGCGTCTCGTGCGGCTGGATCACGTCGTCGATGAAGCCGCGCGCACCCGCCACGAAGGGGTTGGCGAAGCGGGCCTTGTATTCGGCTTCCTTGGCCGCGAGCTTCTCGGGGTCGCCCTTGTCCTCGCGGAAGATGATCTCCACCGCGCCCTTGGCGCCCATCACCGCGATCTCGGCGTTGGGCCAGGCGAAGTTCACATCGCCGCGCAGGTGCTTGGAGGCCATCACGTCATAGGCACCGCCATAGGCCTTGCGGGTGATCACGGTGATCTTGGGCACGGTGCACTCGGCGTAGGCATAGAGCAGCTTGGCGCCGTGCTTGATGATGCCGCCGTACTCCTGGCTGGTGCCGGGCATGAAGCCGGGCACATCCACGAAGGTGACCACCGGGATGTTGAAGGCGTCGCAGAAGCGCACGAAGCGCGCGGCCTTGATGCTGCTCTTGATGTCCAGGCAGCCGGCCAGCACCAGCGGGTTGTTGGCGACGATGCCCACGGTCTGGCCCTCCATGCGGGCCATGCCGATGACGATGTTGGCGGCGTAGTCGGGCTGCAGCTCGAAGAAGTCGCCGTCGTCGACCGTCTTGACGATCAGCTCCTTGATGTCATAGGGCTTGTTCGGGTTGTCCGGCACCAGGGTGTCGAGCGAGAAGTCCAGGCGGCTGGCCGAATCACCGCTGGGGCGCACCGGCGGCTTCTCGCGGTTGTTCAGCGGCAGGTAGTTGAAGAAGCGGCGCAGCATCAGCAGCGCCTCCACGTCGTTGTCGAAGGCCAGGTCGGCCACACCGCTCTTGGTGGTGTGGGTGCTGGCGCCGCCCAGTTCCTCGGCGGTGACCTCCTCGTGCGTCACGGTCTTCACCACCTCGGGGCCGGTGACGAACATGTAGGAGCTGTCCTTCACCATGAAGATGAAGTCGGTCATCGACGGCGAGTACACCGCGCCACCGGCACACGGGCCCATGATCATGCTGATCTGCGGGATCACGCCCGAGGCCATCACGTTCTTCTGGAACACGTCGGCATAGCCGCCCAGCGAGGCCACGCCTTCCTGGATGCGGGCGCCGCCCGAGTCGTTCAGGCCGATCACCGGCGCCCCCACCTTCATCGCCTGGTCCATGACCTTGCAGATCTTCTCGGCGTGGGTTTCGCTCAGCGCGCCGCCGAACACCGTGAAGTCCTGGCTGAAGGCGAACGCCAGGCGGCCGTTGATCATGCCGTAGCCGGTGACCACGCCGTCGCCGGGGATCTTGGTGTCGGCCATGCCGAAGTCGACGCAGCGGTGCTCGACGAACATGTCCCACTCCTCGAACGTGCCCTCGTCGAACAGCAGTTCCAGGCGCTCGCGCGCGGTGAGCTTGCCCTTCTTGTGCTGGGCGTCGATGCGTTTGCGCCCGCCGCCCAACCGGGCCTTGGCGCGCTTTTCTTCGAGCATCTGCTGGATGTCATGCATGGGAGTGGCTCCTCGGTCTTGCCTTCAGGTCAACTTGAACAGGTCCAGCAGGCGGCGCGCCGCCACACTGGCGGCCACGCGTCCCTGGCGGACGGATTGGGTGGTGGTGGCCAGCGCCTCGCGCACCGCGGGGTGCTGGTGGAACCGCTCACGCAGGCCCGATTCAATGCGCTCCCACATCCAGGCCTCGTCCTGGGCGTGGCGGCGCGCGGCCAGCCGGCCGCTGGCGGTCTGCAGTTCGCGGTAGCGCTGGACGGTCTGCCAGAACTCGGCGATGCCGGTGGACTTCAGCGCGCTCATCTGCAGCACCGTGGGCTGCCACAGCGCGGTGTCGTGCGCCGCATGATCCGGATGCCCATGGTGGCCGTAGATGCGCAGCGAGCTGGTGATCTGGGCGCGGGCGCGGGTGGCGGCGTGCTCATCGATGTCGGCCTTGTTGATGACCACCAGGTCGGCCAGCTCCATCACGCCCTTCTTGATCGCCTGCAACTCGTCGCCGGCATTGGGCAGTTGCAGCAGGCAGAACATGTCGGTCATGCCGTGCACCGCGGTCTCGCTCTGGCCCACGCCCACGGTCTCGACGATCACCACGTCGAAGCCGGCGGCCTCGCAGACCAGCATCGCCTCGCGGGTGCGCTCGGCCACGCCGCCCAGGTTGCCGCTGCTGGGGCTGGGACGGATGTAGGCGGCCTCCTGCACGCTCAACTGCTCCATGCGGGTCTTGTCGCCCAGGATGGAGCCGCCCGAGACGCTGCTGGACGGATCGATCGCCAGCACCGCCACGCGGTGGCCCTGGGCGATCAGGTGCAGGCCCAGCGCCTCGATGAAGGTGCTCTTGCCCACGCCCGGCACGCCCGAGATGCCCAGCCGCAGCGAACGCCCGCTGTGCGGCAGCAGCGCGTTGAGCAGCGCGTCGGCACGCAGGCGGTGGTCGGCGCGGGTGCTTTCGAGCAGCGTGATGGTCTTGGCGATCGCACGGCGGCGCGGCGCATCCTCACCGGCGGTGACCTGCGCCAGCAGCAGGGCATCGGGCGGCGGGAGCTCGGCGGCGCCGGCGAGCGGCGGTGGCGTGTCGGACATCGCGTTCATCGCGGAGCGTTCAGGTCCGTGCGGGGCGCAGGTAGTACAGGTCCCACTCGCCCTCGGCCTGCAGCACGAAGCCGTGGCGCAGGTAGAAGCGGTTGGCGTCGGAGTGCTTCAGCGCGGTGACGCTGACCGCCTTGCGCTGGGCATCGGCGTCCTGCAGCACCTGGTCCAGCACCCACGAGCCGATGCCCTGACCCTGCGCCGACGGGTGGATGTAGAGGTGGTCGAGCAGGCAGTCCTTCTCGCGCGGCACCACCACCACGAAGCCCACCAGTTCGCCGCGCAGCCGGATGTGGCGCGTGTAGGCCGGCAGGTAACCGCGGGAGAGGCGCTCACGGGCACGCTGGGGGTCGAAGCGGCCCACGCGCTCCAGGCTCTCGCGCATCGCGGCCATGCGCAGCGCCAGCAGGGCCTCGAAATCGCCCTCACCGGCCGGCAACAGCGCCAGGCCCTCGGGTGCGCGGTGCGCGTGCGGCATGTCGGCCCGGCCTCAGAGACCCTGCGCGGCGCGGATCTGTTCCAGCACGTCCTTGGCGCTGGCGGGGATCGGCGTGCCGGGGCCGTAGACGCCCTTGACGCCCGCATCGAACAGGAAACCATAGTCCTGCGCCGGGATCACGCCGCCGACGAAGACGATGATGTCGTCGGCGCCCTGCTTCTTCAGCTCGGCAATGATGGCCGGCACCAGGGTCTTGTGACCGGCGGCCAGCGTGGACACGCCCACCGCATGCACGTCGTTTTCGATCGCCTGGCGGGCGCACTCTTCGGGGGTCTGGAACAGCGGACCCATGTCGACATCGAAGCCCAGGTCGGCGAAGGCCGTGGCCACCACCTTGGCGCCGCGGTCATGGCCGTCCTGGCCAAGCTTGGCGATCATCACGCGCGGGCGGCGGCCCGCCTGCTCGGCGAAGGCGTTGATCTCGTCCTTCAGCTTGTCCCAGCCCTCGGCCGAGTCATAGGCAGCAGCGTACACACCGGTCACCTTCTGGATGTCCGCGCGGTGGCGGCCGTAGACCTTCTCCAGCGCATCGCTGACCTCGCCCACCGTGGCACGCAGGCGGATCGCCTGGATGGCCAGGTCCAGCAGATTGCCCTGGCCCGATTGTGCGGCGGCCGTCAGCGCCTCCAGCGCGGCCTGCACCTTGGCGCCGTCGCGGGTGGCCTTGATCTGCTGCAGGCGGGCGATCTGCGCCTCGCGCACGCGGACGTTGTCGACCTCGAGGATGTCGATCGGGTCTTCCTTGGCCAGCTTGTACTTGTTGACGCCGACGATCACGTCCTTGCCCGAGTCGATGCGGGCCTGCTTCTCGGCGGCGCTGGCCTCGATCTTCAGCTTGGCCCAGCCCGAATCCACCGCCTTGGTCATGCCGCCCATGGCCTCGACCTCCTCGATGATGGACCAGGCCTTGTCGGCCATCTGCTGGGTCAGCGACTCCATCAGGTAGCTGCCGGCCCAGGGGTCGACCACGTTGGTGATGTGGGTCTCTTCCTGGATGATCAGCTGCGTGTTGCGGGCGATGCGGGCCGAGAACTCGGTGGGCAGCGCGATGGCTTCGTCGAAGCTGTTGGTGTGCAGACTCTGGGTGCCGCCGAAGACCGCGGCCATCGCCTCGATCGTGGTGCGCACCACGTTGTTGTACGGGTCCTGCTCGGTCAGGCTCCAGCCGCTGGTCTGGCTGTGCGTGCGCAACATCAGGCTCTTCGGGTTCTTCGCGTTGAAGCCCTTCATGATGCGCGCCCACAGCAGACGGGCCGCACGCATCTTGGCGATCTCCAGGTAGAAGTTCATGCCCACCGCCCAGAAGAAGCTCAGGCGGCCGGCGAAGTCATCCACGTCCAGGCCCTTGGCCAGCGCGGTCTTCACGTACTCCTTGCCATCGGCCAGCGTGAAGGCCATCTCCAGCGCCTGGTTGGCGCCGGCTTCCTGCATGTGGTAGCCCGAGATGCTGATCGAGTTGAACTTCGGCATGTTCTTCGCCGTGTACTCGATGATGTCGCCGATGATCCGCATGCTCGGCTCGGGCGGGTAGATGTAGGTGTTGCGGACCATGAACTCCTTGAGGATGTCGTTCTGGATGGTCCCGCTGAGCTTGTCCTGCGACACGCCCTGCTCTTCCGCTGCCACCACGTAGCCGGCCAGCACCGGCAGCACGGCGCCGTTCATGGTCATGGACACGCTGACCTTGTCGAGCGGGATGCCGTCGAACAGGATCTTCATGTCCTCGACGCTGTCGATCGCCACGCCGGCCTTGCCGACGTCCCCGGTGACGCGCGGGTGGTCGCTGTCGTAGCCGCGGTGGGTGGCCAGGTCGAAGGCCACCGACACGCCCTGCCCGCCCGCGGCCAGCGCCTTGCGGTAGAAGGCGTTGGACTCCTCGGCAGTGGAGAAGCCGGCGTACTGGCGGATCGTCCACGGCCGCACCGCGTACATCGTGGCCTGCGGGCCGCGGATGAAGGGCTCGAAGCCGGGCAGCGTGTTGGTGTGGGGCAGCCCGGCCACATCCTCGGCGGTGTAGAGCGGCTTGACGACCAGGCCTTCCGGCGTGTGCCAGTTCAGCTTGTCGAGGTCACCGCCGGCCGACTTGGCGGCCGCTTTGGCCCATTGCTCGAGGCTGGCGGGATTGAATTCGTGGGCGTTCGACATCACAGGGCTCCAGGGCTCAGACACGGCGCGGCCCGAGGGATGACCCCCACCCGGACCCCGCTTGCTTCACATCATACATGATGCATAATTATGAATACAAACTTGAACGCTTCCTGACGCACCCGTCCCAGCCCACCACCGCCGTGCCCACCGACGCCGACACCCTGTTCGCCCCGCGCGCCCTGTACCAGCAGGTCGCCGAGAAGCTGCGCGAGCAGATCTTCGCGCGCCAGCTGGAGCCCGGCAGCTGGATCGACGAGCAGAAGCTGGCCGCCGACTACGGCATCAGCCGCACGCCGCTGCGCGAGGCGCTGAAGGTGCTGGCGGTCGAGGGCCTGGTGACGATGAAGGTGCGCCGCGGCGCCTACGTCACCGAGATGTCCACCGACGACGTGCGCCAGGTCTACCGCCTGCTGGGCCTGCTGGAAAGCGACGCCGCTGCCGAGGTGGCCGAGCACGCCACCGAGGCGCACATTGCCGAGCTGCGCGCGCTGCACGAGGCGCTGGAGTCGCAGGTCAGCCAGCGCGACGCCTTCTTCGACACCAACGAACTGTTCCACCACCGCCTGCTGCAGATCGCCGGCAACCGCTGGCGCCAGCAGATCGTGGGCGACCTGCGCAAGGTGATGAAGCTCAACCGCCACCACTCGCTGTTCAAGAGCGGCCGCCTGGCCGAGTCGCTGGCCGAGCACCGCGCGGTGATGGCCGCGCTGGAGGCCCGCAACGGCACCGAGGCCGCACGGCTGATGCGCGCCCATTTCGACAACGGGCTGGCCGCCGCCACCGTCTGAGCCCGGCGCGGGGCGCCGATAATCCGCGCCCGATGAGCCTGGACGACCCCCTGCTGACCGCCACCGGCGATGGCCGCGCGCTGGCGGCTGCGCTGACCGAGGCCCGCGGCCACTGGCTGCCGCTGGTCGCACCGCTGCGTGCCCTGCTGGGCGAGGCGATGGACCTGCGCTACCTGCCCGAGCTGACACCGCCCCGCTGGCAGATCGCGCACGGGGCCTGGCTGGAGGACTGGTGGGTGGGGCGCAACCCGCAGCGCCGCCAGGGCCTGGCCGCCAGCGCCGGCGCGCCGCGCGGCCGTGCGGCCACGGCCCGCGAAGATGCCGCGCTGGACCCGCGCCGGGTCAGCCACGCCGGCCGCTGGCATGCCGAGGTGCCCACGCTGGCACGCGCGCTGGCGGTGTCGCAGCAGTGCCGCCAGCGCAGCCTGGCACTGCTGGCCACCGAGTCCCGCGGGGCACCCTCTGCGGCGCTGGCGTCCTGGCGCCTGCTGCTGTGGCACGAGGACCATGAACGCGCCACCTGGCTGGGCCTGGCCCAGGCGCTGGGAGCCTGGCCCGACAGCGCGCTGCCCGAGATGCCCACCCTGCGCAGCGACGACACACCGCGCACCCTGCCCGCCGGCACCCACCGGCTGGGCGCCCCCGACGGCGCCTGGCTGGCCCCGGACGAGTTCGCCGCGCGCGAGCTGACGCTGCCGGCCTGCACGATCGACCCCCAGCCGGTCAGCTGGGCCCGCTACCTGCCCTTCATCGAGGCCGGCGGCTATGACGACCCGCAGTGGTGGAGCCCGGAGGGCTGGGCCTGGCGACAGCGCCACAGTGCCGGCCGCCCGCGCCACCTGGGCCGCGACGAGGACGATGGCGGATGGCGCCTGGCCCGCTTCGGCCGCTGGCTGCCGTTGGATCCGGCCACGCCGGCGATGCACCTGAGCCGCCATGAGGCCCAGGCCTGGTGCCGCTGGGCGGGACGCCGCCTGCCAACCGCCGACGAATGGGAGGCGGCGGCGCGCGCCGGCCTGCTGTCCTGGGGACAGGTGCTCGAATGGACGGCCGATACGCTGCCCGGCGACCAGCCGGTGGCCGACTGGGCCGCCAGCAGCGCCCATGCGCGCGCGGGACGCGCGGGCGACGCGCTGCTGTGCGGTGCCAGCTTCGCCGAACCGCCCCGGCTGCACCGGCCCTGGCGGCGCCTACCGGCGGCGCCGCAGGACGGCAGCGGCTTCTGCGGATTCCGCAGCGCCCTCAGTTGACGATCACCGACTGCGTGGACCGCTCGACATAGCCCAGCTCCACCACCCGGGCGTTGTCGGGGCAGCCGGCCGAGGAATTGCAGGCCGTGGCGGTCAAGGTGTAGCTGGTCACCGTGCGCGCGGTGCCGGGCGCGCTCTCGCCCTCGTTGTAGGCGGTGGCCTGGCAGGCCACGGTGACCCACAGGCCGGTGTCGGCGCTCAGGTCCAGCGTCTGGCTGGCGGCGTTGCAGCTGCCCCAGCTGCCCTTGAGCACCTGCCAGGCGCCCCACTCCAGGCCGGCGGCTGCGGCGGCCGTCGCCCGGCTGGCCGACAGGCCCTGCGCCAGGCTGCCCTGCTGGGACACGCCGATGCGCACCACCGCCGCCGCCAGCGCCGCCATCAGCACCAGCACCACGAGCGCGGCGATCGCGCCGAAGCCGCGCGGGCGACGGCGACTGCGGCGGTCACGGCATGTTCGGGCGTTCGTGCTCATGGGATGTTCGACACGTGGGCGCCCATGCTCAGGTGGGCGGTCTCGCCGGCGCGGGCGATCTCGATCTCCATCCAGACAAAGCCGCTCTGCTGGGTGGCGCCCTGGTTGGGGTCGTAGACAAAGTTGCAGCTCTTCACCTTGGACGCCAGCACCGTCCCGCTGCTCGGGCAACTGCTGGGGTACGCCGCGTTGAATCCATAGGCCTCGTTGAGCAGCAGCGTGCCCTTGCCGTCGCCCGCGGCGTCGAGGGTGCCGTCGGCGCCGGTGCAGCTGAAGAACACCGCCTGCCGGCTGGCCGGCACGATGAAGAAGCGGCCGCCGTCGTAGCCCGGCGACACCTGCTGCGCCGCCATCGTGATGCGCTGCTTGCCCTGGCTGGCCGACGGCGTGCTGAGGCCCGTGATCAGCGACCGGTTCAGGCCGTCGTAGACATCGTTGCCATTCTGGTTGTTGATCACCACGTAATCACCGACCGCGGCCACCGACGAGCCCCAGCCCAGTACATCGAACACCGTGGTGGCGGCGCTGGTATCCACCCAGGCCGCGCAACTGGCGCCCGGCGTGCAGCCCGGCGCCGAGTCGTTGACGGTGTCGGGCCCGGCACGGTAGCGGCCGCCCGCCTTGGTGGGCACCAGCTCGAAGCACTGGTTGCCGACCATGCGGATCGAGTTGGGCAACGCCCGGCGCACGTCGCGCACGATCGTCGTCAGCGCGCCGTCGGCGCGGTGCAGCAGCTCGCCGCGCTGGCGGCTGGCCACGTAGTTGTCCACCGCAGGTCGCAGGAAGATCACCAGCGCCGCCGCCAGCACGCCGCCGATGGCGATCACCAGCACCAGCTCCACCAGCGTGAAGCCGCGTGCGCGGGTCTCTCGGGAGCGGCTCATGAGGCGTAATCCGTGCGCCAGCCCACCAGGCTCAGCGACTGGCCCGAGCGGCTGACCGTGACCGTGATCTTCAGCGCGGTCGCCCCGGCGAGCGTGGTGGGCAGCACGCTGACGGCGACCGAGTAGCCGCTGAGCGCGGTGATCGGCGTGCCATCGATGCTGCAGATCGCGCCATTGCTGGCATAGCCGTTGTAGTCGGCCACATCGTTGTAGGTGTTGCGGGCGCAGGCCGCCGGGGCGGTGTTGGCCGTCGCGGCATAGGGCTTGAGGGCGATCTCCTCGAGCATCTCCACCGCGATCACCTCCATCTGGCGCTGCACCAGCGGATCGGCCGAGCCGCGGCCCACGGTGGAGAAGGCCAGCATCAGCCCGGCCACGCCCAGCCCGAGCACGACGATCGCGATGACCAGCTCGACCAGCGTCAGGCCGCGCTGGCGCTTACTCGACGACACCATTGACGCCCCGCATGGTGATGGCCGACGACCCGGAGGGCGTCAGCGTGAAGGTGGTGCTGGCACCGCCGGCGGTGGCCGACACGCCGCCCCAGGCCTGGATGTACAGCGTGGTCGACGGCGAGGCCGACAGCGTCACGCCGGCGGGCGGCACGGCCCAGTTGCTGGAGCCATCAGGCGCGCCGATCGTCGCGCTGCAGCTGGTGTCCGACTTGGCCACCGCAATGCGAACCGTCATGGTCCCGCCGCTCAGGTCCACGCAGACCAGCCGGCGGTGGCTGATCGCGGTCGACTGGGCCAGCCGCAATCCGGCCACCAGGCTGTCGCGGTAGGCCTCGGTGCGCGCGCCGGTCAGGCCCTGGAAGCTGGGCACGGCCACCGCCGCCAGCACGCCGACCAGCACCAGCACGACGATCAGCTCCACCAGCGTGAACCCCCGAGCGCGGCGCATCAGAACAGCTCCCGGATCTGCATCAGCTTGCGCGACTCGGGCGCGTACACGCCGAAGGTGGCGCGCGCCGACGGGTCGCGGTCCCAGGTGGCGGCACACGAGCCATTGCGCGAGCGCAACCAGGGCAGGCCGGCGCCGGCGGCGCTGCTGTGGCTGGCCAGGCAACTCTGATCGGCCGCCGTGCCGCTGCCCAGGTGGACCGCCACGTCGACGGTGCCGGTGCCTGACGGGCTGGGCGGCGCCAGCGTGATCGCGCCCTGCCCGGCGCTCAGGCTGACCGCGCTGACCGCGCTGGTCCAGCTGGCCGCGCTGCCGTTGTGGTTGACGACACGCGGACGCACCACCGCGCTGGTGGGGATGCTGGTGCAGCTGTCGTCGCTGTTGAGCACCCAGCTCATGCCGCTCCAGGCCTGCACCTGCAGCGGCAGCTGCAGGCTGGACTTGTCGGTGCCGAAGGCATTCGACACCACCAGGCGGCCACTGCGCAGCATCATCGAGCCCTCGGTGTAGCCCTGCGAGCTGACGGCGTTGGCATCGACGCCGCGCACCGTGATCGTCTGCTCGGGCGTGAGCTTGCTGGTGAAGCTGAAGACCGGCGCGGTCCCGCTGCCCACCCCGGCGGTGAAGGCGCTGGCCGCCAGGCTGCCCGCCAGGCTGCCGGTGCTGTTGCCGCTGGCGTCGACAAAGCTGATCGCCTGCGCCTGGTTGGGGCTGGTGGCCGCGCTGCCGTCGTAGTTGAGGGTGACCCCGTTGACCGCGTTGCGCGCGGTCACCGTGACCCCGAAGGGCTGGCCGGCATAGCTGAAGCTGCCGCAGGCGGCGCTGGTCTGCAGGTCCAGGTGGTGGGGAATGACCGCAATGCTGCCCGGGTCGGTGGTCTGGCTGCCGGACTGCACGGCGTAGTAGCAGTCCTTCTCGAAGCCATAGTCGGGGTCCTGTCCGAAGGTGGTGTTGTCACAACTCAGGCTGCCGCTGATGCCATGCAGGTGCAGCATCTTGCCGCGCGAGATGTAGCGCACGGTGGCGACGATGCCGCTGGGCAGCGTGCAGGTGCTGCGCTCATGGGCGCAGTAGGTCCAGGCGCCGGTGGTGCCGGCCACCGAGATGCCGCTGCCCAGGTAGTTGCCGCTGGCCAGGCGGGCCGTGGCCTCGAGCCGCCCCACCTCGCTCCAGGCATTGCCGCTGAAGGTGACGCTGGCGGCACTGACACTGCCGGCGCTGCCCACGGTGAAGCTGCCATCCACCGCGCCACTGCCACCGGGTTTGGCGCGGTAGAAGCTGAGCGCGGGCTTCAAGGGCGTGGTCTCCAGACCGTAGTTGGGCGTGGCGCTGCCCAGGCTGTTGACGGCGGTGACCGTCAACGCAAACGGATCACCTGCCTTCACCGTCGATGGCAGGCCGCTGAAGGTGTAGCCATACGGGGCGGCGACGAAGCTGTCGCTGCCAGTGAGATTCAGCCCGGCGTCGGCACCGCTGCCGGTGTAGCTGGCGCTCAGCGCCACCTGGCCGGCATCGCGGTACTGCACGCTGATGCTGGCCACGCCGCTGGTGTTGAAGCTCAGGCTGAAGGCCTTGCCGGCGGCATCGCAGGCGGCGCTGGCGTTGCCGGCGGCGTTGGTGGCCGTGCCGTTGACCAGCGCCGGCAGGGTGCCGGTCGTGGGGTTGAGGTAGCTGCACTTGAGCGTCACGCTCTTGGTGCCGCTGAACGCCGCGCCGCAGCTGCCGCCGGTGTTCTTGACCGCGGTGATCGACACCGTCTGGCTCTCGCCCGAGCGGTGCGACGGCACGTCGAACAGGAAGCCGCTGCTGGCCGGCGTGAAGCTGCAGCTGTTGGTGGACGAGGCAGCCACACCCAGCCCGCAGAACACCGGCTTGGCGTTGCCCGGCGTGACCGACAGGCCGGTCAGGCCGACCGTGGCGGTGGTGGTGGAGGTCACCTGGGCCTGGATGGTGGTGGTCGACGAGCCGGCGGCAATGCTCCAGGCCGCGCCGCTGGGGTAGGTCACGGTGACCCCGGTGCCGGTGATCGCCAGGTTGCCGCTGAGACCGCCGACGTAGTAGCCGCTGCAGGCCGCGTCGGCACAGGCGCGGATCGTGTAGGTCGTGGGCTGGCAGGTGACGCTGCTGGTGGCGTCGGTGGTCACCTCGATGTGGTCAAGCTGCCGGCGGGTGACGCTGAAGTAGCCGGTGCCGCCCAGCGCACTGAGCTGCGCGGCCGACAAGGTGGCCGCGCGGCCGGACACCGAGGTGCTGACGCCCACCCCCGTGCCCGGGCAGTTGGCCGCCGCCATCACCACCGAAGCCACGTTGGTGCTGAGGTTGGCGTCGCTGGCGGCATTGAGCTGCAGATCGCTCAGCGTGCCGGTCAGGAAGCTGGCGGGGATCAGCGTGTCGGGGATGCACACCGTCAGCTGCGTCGGCACGGTGCCGGTGGTCTGCACGCGCCACAGGCGGCCGCTGCGCGCGCGACCGGCCAGCGTGCCGCTGCTGATCGACACCGTGCTTTCCACCGTGCCGTTGTTGTCGCCCGCCAGCACGAAGGAGCGGTCGGCCGAGAAGGCGGTACCGGTGGTCGGGGCGATCGTCGAGGCGGTGGACGGCACCGTGGCCGAGGTGGTGATGGTGATCTGGTCGCCGCTGTTGACCGAGCGCGAGATCCGCTGGTCCAGCTTGGACAGATCGTCACGCCCGACACCCACCACGTTGTAGTGCAGGCCGGTGCCCGCCGCCCAGATCGTGCTGCCGCCACTGTGGACGTAGGCGTTGGCACTGGCGCCATTGCTGCCCAGGGTGATGCCGTACTTCACCGCCAGGTAGCTTTCCAGCTGCACCGCCAGCGCCGGCGTCATCGTGTTGCCAAGGAACATCATGCCCTCGGCCAGGTAGCCCTGGAAGTTGCCGTCCCAGCCCGGCCACCCCACGCGGAAGTTGCCATTGTTGCCAGTGAAACTGATCTGGGCGTTGGCGGTGCCGTCGCCCGCGACGACGGCCGCGGCACCGTTCTGCCGGATGCCCTGCTTGCCGGCACCGGGCGCACCGGTGGTCGTGGTGTCCACCGAGAACAGGTAGATCGATGGCCCGTTCACCAGATTCGGTGGCGTGTAGAACTCCCGGTTGGTGGTGCAGCAGTTGCCCGCATCCCAGTAGATGTGCGGGTTCCACGGGAAATGCACCGACAGACGGCCATCGACGTAGCCCGACGGCGTGACGGTGTCCTCGTAGAACAGCCAGTTGTTCTGGGTGCTCGACACCGGGTAGCCCACGGCCACGTAGTGCGCGCGCGTCCAGGTGGATGTGCCCAGGAAACTGGGCCCGGTGAAGTACTGCGCCCCGGCCGCGGTGGCGGTGGTGCTGGTGAACTCCACCGTCGGGTTGAAGTTGATGTTGCGCGCGTTGGTGTTGCGAAACACCGGCGCCGTCGTGCTGCCCGTGAGGTTGCGGCTGTAGCTGGCGTGGTTGGTCCAGGTGCTGATACCCGCGCCATCGGCCAGGCCGATCGAGCCGGCGCGCCCCCACCAGACATGGCCGCTGACGCCGCCCGGCGATGTCCCCTCGGCCGCGCTGAAGCGGATCGCGGTGGACGAGGACGCCTTGGCCGGCGTGTTCAGGCTCCACTGGGTGTAGTCGCTGCCGCTGAGCTGCAGGCCGATCGTCGCGCTGGAGCCGGTATCGCCCATGCTCTGGTAGCGGAACTCGACGTCGCCGTACTCGTACAGCACGGCCTGGAAACTCAGCCGGACCGCGGTGTTGCTGAACAGCGCGACGCTGTTCCAGCTGATCACGAAACGGCGGTTGGGCGCCGAACCGAGCGTGCCGTACACCACCGAGGCGCCACTGACGTCGGTGCGCAGGTCGTCCCAGTAGGGCAGCAGCAGCGGCGCGGTGCCGGTGGGCAGCGCGGTATTGTTGTAAGCGGTGTTGGCGCCGCTGAAGGCCACCAGACCGTTGGACGAGATGTAGACGGTCGACACCGTCACCCCGCCCACCGTGACACTGAAGGGCAGGCTGATCGCCCCGGAAGACACGTCGTCGCCGATGACGCCGGCGCTGGTGGACACCGTGTCCCAGCTGTAGGTCACGCTGCTGGCGGTGAACGTGGCTGCGCTGACCTTTGCGCCCGCCAGGAGCAGGCAGGCCAGCAGCCCATGCAGCAGCAGTCGCACGATCTTCGACATGCGTCGATTCTGCGAAGCGCCACCGCCGCCGAAGCGCCGATAAGACGCCCAAAGGCCAGGCTGAACCGGCCCCGCGCGACACGCAGGACCGGCTCAGCCTGGCCAGGGGCCCAGGACGCCGGGATCGACCCGGCCACCGCCTCGCGTCTGCCCCCTGAAGGGCGGATCAGTTGCCGGCGGCGATGCCCTTGAAGCTGGCGCTGCTGTTGCTGACCGTCACCGTGCAGTTCGCCGTGGTGCCGTTGGTGGTGCCCGGCTCGGACCCCGAGGCGGCCACGCTGTAGCCCGAGGGCAGACCGCCCTGCAGCAGGCCGGAGACATCGGAACACTCGTCGACCTTGGCGCACTTGCCTGCTGTGACCGTGTTGTTGGTCAGCATGCAGCCGGCATAGTTGTTGTTCATGGCCGCGGCGGCCGCACCGGCCACGCCCGCGGCAGAGCCGCCGTAGGCGTCGTCACGCAGGTCCATGAACTTGGGCAGGGCGGCGGCCGCCAGGATACCCAGGATGACGATCACGACGATCAGCTCGATCAGCGTGAAGCCGCGTTGCAGGTGGGATTTCATCGCATGCTCCTTGCGCAGGCAGGGCGGTGGAACTCAGTTGCCGGCGGCGACGCCCTTGAAGCTCGCCAGCGCTCCGGCCTGGTAGCCGGTGTAGAACACATTGCAGTCGCCCGTGGCGCCGTTGGTGGTGCCCAGGTCGGTGCCCGACGCCGCCACGCTGTAGCCGCTGGGCAGGCCGGCCTGCAGCAGGCTGGCCACGTCGCTGCACTGGTCCACCTTGACGCACTTGTTGGCGGTCACGGTGTTGTTGGTCAGCATGCAGCCGCTGTAGTTCAGGTTCATCGCGGCGGCACCAGCGCCGGCCACGCCTTGCGCGGCCGAGGCGTAGGCATCGCCACGCAGGTCCATGAACTTGGGCAGCGCCGTGGCGGCCAGGATGCCCAGGATGACGATCACGACGATCAGCTCGATCAGCGTGAAGCCTTTGGTGGTGGATCTCATCGGAAGCTCCTTCGAGGCGAGGGGGTGGGTCAGGAACAGGTGGACTGCAGGACGGTGATTTCCGGCCGCTGCCCCACGCCGGCGGGGGCGAGGTAGACCAGCTCGCACGTCCCGTTGTCGGCATGTCGCAGCGAGACCTTGAGCCCGGCCTGTCCATGCTGCCGGGTGGTTTCGACACGGAATTGATCAGCAGCAGGCTCGCCAGGCACCAGACCGACCAGGCGGCCGATGCCGTCCAGCCCGGCCTGCGGGTAGCCCAGCTCACCGCGCACCAGCCACAGGCCGACGCGCACTTCATGGCAGTCCTCGCGCAGATCGCGGGTCTGCGCCGCCAGACACTGCCAGTGGAACTGGTCGACCGCCTGGATCATCAGCAGCGCCATGTTGTCGAGGGTGGCGGTGCGGGCGTAGCGCTGGGCATCGCGGTAGCGCGGCAGCGCCACGGCCAGCAGCGAGGCGGTGATCACGATGACCACGGCCAGCTCCAGCAGGCTGAAGCCTGGCGCGCGGTGGATGCGGCGCAGCGACTTCATTTCTTGAAGGCCGCGCGGCCCAGGTCCCAGACCGGCAGGAAGACACCCAGCGCCAGGATCAGCACCAGGATGCCCAGGAAGACGATCAGGATCGGCTCGATCTGCTGCGACAGGGTCTTCAGTTCGTACTCGACGTCGCGCGCATACAGATCGGCCACCTCGTCCATCAGCTCGTCGACCGCACCGGTCTCCTCACCCACCGCGATCATCTGCAGCACCACCGGCGTGAAGATGCCGGCCAGTGCCGCAGCGCGCAGGATGGTCTCGCCGCGCTCGACGCTGTCGCGGATGCCTTCGACCCGCTGGCCGATCCAGCGGTTGTCCACGGTCTGTGACACCACCGCCAGCGCCTGCGCCACCGGCACGCCCGAGCGCAGCGACAGCGCGAAGCTGCGCGCGAAGCGCGACAGCGTGGCCTTGTGGACGATCTTGCCGGCCACCGGCAGCCGCAGCTTCAGGCGGTCCCAGGTCAGCCGTCCGGCGGCCGTGCCGGCCCAGCGCCGGAAGGCCACGAAGCCGGCCACCGCACCCAGCGCCAGCAGCCAGCCGAACTGCACGGTGAAGGCCGATGTCGCCATCAGCACGCGGGTCATCCACGGCAGCTCGGCGCCGAAGTTGCGGAACACCTGGTCGAAGGCCGGGATGACGAAGAGGTTGATCACCGCCACCGCCACCACCATCGCCGCCACCACGAAGCTGGGGTAGCGCAGCGCCGAGCGCACCTGCTGGCGCATGAACTGCTCGAACTCCAGGTGCTTGAACAGGCGCAGGAAGACTTCGTCCAGCCGACCGGTGGCCTCGCCCACCCGCACCATGGCGATGTAGAAGGCATCGAAGACCGCCGGGTGCGCGGCCAGGGCCTGCGACAACTCACGGCCCGATTCCAGCGTCTGGCGCACCGCGGCCAGGGTGGACCGCATCGCCGGGTTGGCGGCCGATTCGATCAAGCCCCCCAGCGCACGCAGGATGGGCACGCCGGCACGCAGCAGGGTGTTGAGCTGGCGCGAGAACAGCAACAGGTCCACCGTGGCCACACGCGGCGCGCGCCAGGCGGGCAGGCGCAGCGTGAGCGAGGGCGTCGGCCCGGCCGGCACGGTGCCGGCCTGGATGCGCAGCGGCGTGATGCCGCGTGCCTGCAGCAGCTCCGCCACCGCACCCGCGGTGGGCGCCTCCAGCGTGCCGGAGACCGCACCGCTGGGGCCGTGGCCGGTGTAGGCGAATTCGGCCATCTCAGCCTTCGTCCACCTGGTTGGTCGCGCGCATCGCCTCTTCCAGCGTGCTGCGGCCCTCGATGGCCAGGCGCACCGCATCGCGGCGCAGCGTGTGGCCGGCCATCTGGCGCCGCGCGGCCTGCGTGAAGGCCTGGGCCTCACCGTGGTTCAGCGCCTCGACCAGGTCCTGGCTCATCTCGACGAACTCGTAGATGCCGGTGCGGCCGCTGTAGCCGGTGTGGTTGCACAGCGCGCAGCCGCGGCCGCGCCAGAAGGGCGTGTCGGCGGCGCGGTCGCCCAGCTCAGTTTCCAGGAACTGGCGCTCGGCCGGCGAGGGTTCGGCCGGCGCCTTGCAGGCCGGGCAGATCACCCGCACCAGGCGTTGCGCCAGCACCATCTGCAGCGACAACGCCACCATGTAGCGCGGCACGCCCATGTCCAGCAGGCGCACCGGCGTGGACAGCGCGTCGTTGGTGTGCAGCGTGGACAGCACCAGGTGGCCGGTGATGGCGGCGCGCATGCCGATCTCGGCGGTCTCCTGGTCGCGCATCTCGCCGATCAGCACCACGTCCGGGTCCTGGCGCAGCGCGGCGCGCAGCACGCGCTCGAAGCTGAGGTCGATCTTCTCCTGCACCTGCACCTGGTTCAGGCCCGGCAGGCGGTACTCCACCGGGTCTTCGGCGGTGAGGATCTTGCGGTCGGTGCTGTTGAGCTGGTTGAGCGCGGCGTACAGCGTGGTGGTCTTGCCCGAGCCGGTGGGCCCGGTGACCAGCACCATGCCGCTGGGCCGGGCGATCGCACGGCGCAGCGCGGCCAGCACGCGCTCGGGCATGTGCAGGCGGTCCAGCTCCAGCAGGCCGGCGTTCTGGTTCAGCAGGCGCATGACCACCGATTCGCCATGCTGGGTGGGCAGTGTCGAGATGCGCACGTCCACCGTGCCGCCGGCCAGCTTGACGGCGAAGCGGCCGTCCTGCGGCAGACGCTTCTCGGAGATGTCCAGGCCGCTCATCAGCTTCAGGCGCAGGGCCACCGCGCCGGCGATCTTGGCGTCGGTCTCGGTCTGCACGCGCAGCAGGCCGTCGATGCGGAAGCGGATGCGCAGTTGCCGCTCCTGCGGCTCGATGTGGATGTCGGAGGCGCGCACGCGCAGCGCCTCCTCGAAGACGCTGGTCAGCAGGCGCACCACCGGCGCGTCCTCGGCGCCCAGGTTGCCCAGGCCCAGCACGTCGGCCAGGCGGGTGTCGGCGGCGCCGAGTTCGCTGGTCAGCTCGCGCGCCAGGCCGGCGATCTCGTCGCTGCGCTGGTAGCTGCGCTCGATCGCCGCCAGGAAGGCACCCTCGGTGACCACCGAGATCTCGATCGGGCGGCGCAGCAGCCGGCCCAGCTCATCGTAGGCGCCGATGTCGGTCGGGTCGGCCATGCCCACGCGCAGCGAGCCGCCCTCCTCGGCCAGCACCACCGCGCGCAGGCGGCGGGCCTGCACCTCGGGCAGCAGCTTGATCAGCTCGGGCCGCAGCGACTGCGGCTGCAGCTCGACGAAGGGCATGCCCAGCTGGCGGGCGATCAGGCGCGCCACCTGCTCCTCGGTGACCCAGCCGTTGTCGACGAAGGTGCGGCCCAGCTTGCGGCCGGTGCGGCGCTGCTCTTCCAGCGCACGCTCGAGCTGCTCGGGCGCGAGCAGGCCCTCCTTGATCAGGAGGTCACCCAGGCGGACGCGTTCGGGGCGGGCCATCGTGTTGCTCGTTGGCTCAGCGGGCCGGGGCCTCGAGCTGGATGACCTGGCGGGCGCGGGCGTCCTCGGCCGATTCGGGCCAGCGGCCGTCCTGGATCACCGTGGGTTTCATCAGGATCACCAGCTCGCGCTTGCGGCTCACCGCGTTCTTCTGGCTGAACAGCTTGCCGACCAGGGGCATGTCGCCCAGCACTGGCAGGCCCGACTTGTCCAGCGTCTGGCTCTGCGTCATCAGGCCGCCGATGGCGACGATCTGGCCGTCGGCCACGCGCACGATCGAGTCGGTCTCGTTGACCGCGCTGGTCGCCAGCGGCAGCTTGTAGCTGCCCAGCGAGCCCAGGTCGACGTTCTTCTGCCGCTCGCTGACCACGCTGATGCTGGGATGCACATGCAGCATCACGTTGCCGCGCTCGTCGATCTGCGGCGTCACGTCCAGCGCGATGCCCGAGAAGAAGGGCTGCAGCGTCACCGTCGGCGTGCTGCTGGAGCTGGTGGCGGTGCTGGTGCTGGTGCTGGCCACGCCGGTGACGTAGAGCTCGTCGGTGCCCACTTTGAGCACCGCCTTCTGGTTGTTCAGCGTGGCGATGCGCGGGCTGGACAGCACCTGCACGTCGCCCTGGGTCTGCAGGAAGTTCAGCATGGCCGCGAAGGTGCCGGCCTGGAAGGCGATGCCGTACATGCCGCCGCCCAACGCATTGGCCATCAGCGCGCTGCCCGGCGTGGCCAGGTTGCCGCTGCCGTCGACCAGGTCGCCGGTGTTGCCGATCGTGGCGCCCGGCTGCAGCATGCCCACGCTGAGCTTGCCCTTGCCGAGGAACTTGCCGAAGCTGCTCCAGTTGATGCCCTGCTGCGACTCCTGGCCCAGCACGACATCGACGATCTTGGCCTCGATCATCACCTGGCGCTCGATGTTGATCTGCACCGCGCCCAGGTACTGCTCGACCTGGCGCAGCTCGGCCGGCGAGGCGCGCACCACGACCACGCCCGCCGCCGGATTGAGCACCACGCGGCGATCGGCGGCGGTGCCGACCAGGGCATTGAGCGAGCTCTGCACCTCGCGCCAGAAATCGGCGTCGGAGGTGGTCCGCACATGGGCCGAATCCTCGGCGCGCCCCCCCACGGTGCCGCCGCTGGTGGTGCTGCCACCGGCGCCGGCCGCTGCGGCAGCGCTGCCGCCGGTGCCGGCCTGGGTGATCGAGCTGGACGACACCCGGATGTCCGAGGCGCCCTGGCGGCGGCCGGGCAGGTAGTTGATGCGGAACAGCCGCGTCTGCACGGTGTTCGAATAGACCGTGATGCGGTTGCCCTGGACCTTGAAGTCGTAGCCGTAGAGGTCGCGCAGTGCCGCCAGCGCCTCCATCAGCGTGGTGTCCTTGAGCGACAGCGACACGGTGCCGGTGACCTCGGGCGAGACCAGCATGTTGTAGCGGCTGCCCACGGCCAGCTGGGCAAACACGGCCGAGGCGGGGGCGTTGTTCATCGCCACGTCGAAACGTGGGCCGTCACCGGTCTCGGCCGCGGCGGCGGACAGGGGCGCCGGCAGCGGTGCGGCCGAGGCCAGCGTGGTCCAGGCCAGGCCGACGGCCAGCAGCAGGGGTCTGACGTTCATGGCGTCTCCTTGTTCAGGGCGACCACGCCCACCAGGTGCGGCCCGGTCAAGCGAAGCGCGGGGGGCGCGAGCGGTGCGCGCAGCGCGTGGGTCGTGGCAGGCGCCGAGGCCGGACGCGGCAGCGCCTGGGCCCAGGCCCGTGCCGGCTGGGGCCGCAGCGGGCGCACCGGCGCGCGGCGCAGGGCCGGGGCCGGCGCGGCGGCGACGGTGACCGGGGCCGGCCGCAGGGACACCGGTGGCGTCCACCAGGTCGATGCGGCATCGGTCGCCGCCGAGTGGCGGGTCCAGTGCGAGGGATCGCCCGCACCCGTCGAGGGCCGGGCGAGCACCACGCTGGGCGGCAGCGGGCCCCGCAGCGGTCCGCGCGCCCGCACGGCGGGGCGCGGCTCCACGCGGGCCAGGGTCGGCCACGCAAAGGGCAGACCGCGCCAGCTGGCGGCGGCGCGGGACGGCGCTACCACCGGGGGCTTCGGCGCCTGGGACGGGCCGGCGGCCACCTGCATCCGCGGCGCCTGACTGGGCAGACGCAGCACCGGTTCGGCGCGCGGCGGTGCGGCCGGGCGCAGCGGTGCCGGGGGCGGGGCCGACGGCCCAGGCGCCACCAGGTCGGCCCAGCTCAGGCGCGTGACCGGCGGCAGCGAGGGGGCCGGCGCCGGGGTCGGCGCCGGCACGGGGGTGTACTGCCACTGGGCGGTGCTCAGCGACGGCGTGGCGCGGCTGATCGGCGCCTGGTTCATGGCGCCGGCGGCGCTGGCGGCCTCACCGGCCACGGGGGCCGAGGGCAGCGGCACGGCGCGGCGCGCACGGGCCTTGGGATCGAGGTACTGCACGCCGACCAGGGTCCAGCGCTGCGGCCCGCCAGGGCCCTTGGCGAGCACGCCCTGGGCGTCGATCGAGACGATCTCGAAACCATTCCAGCGCTGGCCGGCGTGCAGCAGCTGGCCGTCGACCAGGGCGCTGGCCACGCCATCGCGCGGCATCTGCAGCGATTGCAGCTGCGGCTCGGTCGGCACCACCGCCGGGGCAGCCGCCGGCGCAGCGGCGCGGGCTGCGCCGGAGGGGGCCGCGGCGGGCTCGCTGCCCGGCAGGCCCGTCAGCGGCCGGGTCGGATCGGTCATGCCGGCGCAGGTCAGGCCCGGGACCAGGCCCAGGACCACCACCAGGGTGCCAGCGCGGGGGACGCAGGATCGACCGGTCATGTCAGATCTCCATCCAGTTCTTGTCCAGGCTCAGCGTGTACAGGCGCAGGGTCAGCGCAGCGCGCGGATGGCGTTCGACCACGAAGCTCATGCCGCCGGGCAGCAGGCGCTGCGGCAGCTGCTCCAGGCCCTGCACATAGCTCGCCAGATCCACGAAGCTGCCCTCCAGCACGATCTCCACGCCCTGCTTCCACAGACCGGGCAAGTCGCCGCCCGCGCCGGAGGCCGCCGGCGACGCCGCCAGCGCGGCCGCTGACAGCGACTTCACGCTGCGCACCCGCAGGCGGCCGGCGCAGGCCGAGCCGGCGCCACAGGCCTGCTGGCGCAGCAATTGCTGCAGCAGCGGCAGCATCTGCTGCGCACTCACCAGGCCATTCGGCCCGCCCAGCAGGCTTTGCTGGACGGCCGCGGCACGCTGGCGCGCCGCATCGATCTGTTGCTGCTGGGTCTCGGCCAGCTGGCGGATCTCGCGGGCCAGCGCCTGGGCCTCGGCATCCGCCGCCTGGCGCTGCACGGCCAGGCTGCGCTGCTCGGCGCTCTGACGCTGCCATTGCTGCAGCTGGCGACCCAGGAACAGGGTGTCGGCCAGCGCCCACAGCAGGGCCACACCGCAGGCGATCAGCGCCCAGCGTTCGCGCGGACTGCGCGCATCGAAACGGCGGGCCAGTTCGGGCCAGCGGTCCTGGACGTCCGCCAGGGCCTGACGCAGGGCATCGGTGCGCGACATCATCGGGCCTCCTTGGTTTCGGTGCCCGGCGGGCCACTGCGCACGACGAACTCGGTCAGCACGGCGCCCGCCTCGACCGCGCCGTCGCTGCCCACGGTGGTGACGTTCAGCTGCGCGAACTGGCGACCGCGGAACACCGGCTCGGCATTCAGGCGGGCGAGGTAGTCCGGCACGGCCGCGGCGTCCAGCGCCCGGCCGCGCAGTTCCAGCGATTGGCCATCGGGCGAGACGCTGAAACCGGTGATCCACAGCGCCCCATGGGCCTGGTTGGCCAGGGCCTCGAAGTAGGCGGAGTAGGCCGGTGCCGAGGCCGACTCGGCCGGCCCGCGCAGGCTGGCCTGGACCTTGGCAATCGCCTGCTCGATGGCCCGCACCCGCGACAGTTCGGCGTCCACCCCGCGGCGGCGCTGTTCCAGCTCGGATTTCAGCGCCTGGATCTGCGCCGCCTGGGTGCTGCGCAGCGCGTCGTCCTGGCTGGTGGGCAGGCCCCGCTGGGTCCAGGCCAGCCAGCTGCCCAGGCCCAGCAGCAGCACGGCGGTGGCGGCCCAGATCCACAGCGCACGGTCCAGGCCGACGCCCTGGCGCTGCGGGCGGAATGCTCCGCGGTAGAGGTTGATCTGCTGGCGGCTCATGTCGGGGCCTGCACCGCCTGGCGCAACGCGGCACCCAGGGCCACCAGGTGGGTTCCCAGGCGAGCCGGGTCGGCCAGCTCGGGTGCGTCGCTGACATCGACCAGCTCCTGCACCGGCATCAGGCTGACCGGCACATACAGCACCTGACCCAGCTCGTCGCACAGGGCCTGGGCGGCAGCGCCGGGCAACACCGCCAGACCCGCGACGTTGGCGTGGCTGAACTGGCGCTCGCACAGGTCCAGCGTGCGCTGCAGTTCCAGTGCCATGCGGTCGGTGGCCTGTTGGCGCAGGCCGGCGTCCTCATGCACCAGCAGGTCGCCGGCGACGTCGATGCGCCGCGCCAGCAACAGCTCGCCACGCAGCGTGACCACCAGCACCGCCTGCTGCGGACCGGCCCACAGCAGGGCGCGGGCACGCTCATGGTCGTCGCTCAGCGCGCACAGATTGCGCAGCGCGGTCTCGACGATGTCGATCGCCTCCAGCGGCAGCCGGGCCGTCTGGCAGTCCTCGGCGAGCGGCTGCAGGGTGGTGGCCGGCGCCGCCACAACCCAGGCGCTGCGCACCGGGGCCGCCGGGTCGGCGGGTGGCACGGCCAGCACATCGATCGCGGCATCCTCCACCGGGAAGTCGACCGCGTCCTTGATGCGCCAGCGCAGCGCATCGGGCCAGTCGGCGCGGGGCAGCTCGGGCGCGTCGGCGCCCAGCAGACGGTAGCCCGCCATCGGCAGCACCAGCACCACGGGAATGGCGCCCAGCTCGTGGCGACGACGCAGCGCCTGCCAAGGCCGCCAGCCCTGCGGCCGGGGGCCGCTGGCCACACGCACCACGCACGGACGCGCACCCGCCGGCTGGCGCACTTCGGCCAGGGCGTATTCGGCGTCGGTCAGCGCCAGACCGACCCAGTGGTCGGTGTCGCGGACGGCAGGCGTGGTCGGCACAGGGTATCCCCACTACTGAGATACCCCCATCTTCAAGCGCCCGGGCGCCGCCTTGTCGGCCGAAAAGCGACCGGAATCAAGGCCTTACCGAGCCCATCTGTGTGATGCAACGCACGCTTGAGCCGCCCCGCAGCGGCAGCGCGCCATGAAAAAGGCCGCCCCGAGGGCGGCCTGCAGTCACCGGGCGACAGCGCGCCCGGGGTGGGATCAACGCTCGGCCAGCGGCTTGACGTCGCGCTTGGCGGCGCCGACGAACAGCTGACGCGGACGGCCGATCTTGTACTCGGGGTCGGCGATCATCTCGTTGAGCTGGGCGATCCAGCCCACGGTGCGGGCCAGCGCGAAGATCGCGGTGAACAGCGACACCGGGATGCCGATCGCGCGCTGCACGATGCCCGAGTAGAAGTCGACGTTCGGGTAGAGCTTGCGGGCGACGAAGTAGTCGTCTTCCAGCGCGATCTTCTCCAGGGCCATGGCCAGCTTGAACAGCGGGTCGTTCTCCAGGCCCAGCTCGACCAGCACTTCCTTGCAGGTTTCCTGCATCAGCTTGGCGCGCGGGTCGTAGTTCTTGTAGACGCGGTGACCGAAGCCCATCAGGCGCACGCCCGAGTTCTTGTCCTTCACCTGGTTCATGAACTCACCGACCTTGGCCACGCCGCCCATGGCCTGGATCTCTTCCAGCATGTTCAGGCAGGCCTCGTTGGCGCCACCGTGGGCCGGGCCCCACAGGCAAGCCACGCCCGCAGCGATGGCCGCGAACGGGTTGGTGCCCGACGAGCCGCACAGGCGGACCGTGGAGGTCGATGCGTTCTGCTCGTGGTCGGCGTGCAGGATGAAGATGCGGTCCAGCGCGCGCTCGATGACCGGGCTGACCGTGTAGTCCTCGCAGGGCGTGGCGAACATCATGCGCATGAAGTTGCCGGCGTACGACAGCTCGTTGCGCGGGTACATGTAGGGCTGGCCCACGCTGTACTTGTAGGCCATGGCCACCAGCGTGGGCATCTTGGCGATCAGGCGGATCGCCGCGATCTCGCGGTGCTCGGGGTTATTGATGTCGGTGCTGTCGTGGTAGAAGGCCGACAGCGCGCCCACCAGACCGGTCATCACCGCCATCGGGTGCGCATCCCGGCGGAAGCCACGCAGGAAGAACTGCATCTGCTCGTTGACCATCGTGTGGTTGGTCACGCGCTTGCGGAAGGTGGTGCGCTGCTCGACGTTCGGCAGGTCTCCGTACAGCAGCAGGTGGCAGGTGTCGAGGAAGTCGCACTGCACGGCCAGCTGTTCGATCGGGTAGCCGCGGTACAGCAGCTCGCCCTTGTCGCCATCGATGTAGGTGATGGTCGAGTTGCACGACGCGGTGCTCAGGAAGCCCGGGTCATAGGTGAACTTGCCGGTCTGGCCGTAGAGCTTGCGGATGTCGATCACGTCGGGCCCGATCGTGCCCTTGTAGATCGGCAGGTCCATGCTGGGGCTGCCGTCGGAGAACGACAGGGTGGCTTTCACGTCGGACGGGGTCATCGTCGGGTCCTTTCAAACAAATCGTGCTTCAACCGGGCTGGCGCAACTGCGCCAGGACGTCCCGCACCTCGGGTTGGTCGAGATCGCCTTCGGGCTCCTTGCGGGCCAGCAGGAGATCGAGCAGGTCGTTATCGGCCAGGTCCATCAGTTTCTGCAGGCCTTCCACCTGTCGCACCGAGAGCGTGCTCTCGTAGCGACGGAAGAAGCGCTCCACGAACAGGTCGTTCTCGAGCAGCCCACGCCGGCAACGCCACTTGAGGCGGCTGATGTCGGTGGCTGTCAGCGGTGCAGTGTCCATGCCCAGGCTTGCTCGAAGTTGACCGTGGCGCGTCGTCGTCAGACGGCGCGGCGGACCATCAGCTCCTTGATCTTGCCAATCGCCTTGGTGGGGTTCAGGCCCTTGGGGCAGACGTCCACGCAGTTCATGATCGTGTGGCAACGGAACAGGCGGTACGGATCTTCCAGGTTGTCGAGACGGGCGCTGGTGTCCTGGTCGCGGCTGTCGGCGATGAAGCGGTAGGCCTGCAGCAAGCCGGCCGGGCCGACGAACTTGTCCGGGTTCCACCAGAAGCTGGGGCAGCTGGTGGAGCAGCTGGCGCACAGGATGCACTCGTACAGGCCATCCAGCTCCTCGCGCTGCTCGGGCGACTGCAGGCGCTCCTTCTCGGGCGGCAGCGTGTCGTTGACCAGGTAGGGCTTGATCGAGTGGTACTGCTTGAAGAACTGGGTCATGTCCACGATCAGGTCGCGGATGACCGGCAGGCCCGGCAGCGGACGCAGCACCACGGTCTGGGGCAGCGTGCGCATGTTGGTCAGGCAGGCCAGGCCGTTCTTGCCGTTGATGTTCATCGCGTCCGAGCCGCACACGCCTTCGCGGCAGGAGCGGCGGAAGCTCAGCGTCGGGTCGACGGCCTTGAGCTTGACCAGGGCGTCCAGCAGCATGCGCTCATTGCCATCGAGCTCGATCTCGATGGTCTGCATGTAGGGCTTGGCGTCCTTGTCGGGGTCGTAGCGGTAGATCTGGAACGTGCGCTTGTCAGACATGTTTACCCCTCGTTCGTCGGGTACGCCGACCGATCCCCCAAGGGGATGCCGGCCGGCTTGGGAGCGGCCCGGCGCTCGGCCGGACGCTCGTTGGAAAGGAAGTGGCGATGCACCGGCTTAGAACGTACGGACCTTCGGCGGCACCGATTCCACGGTGAGCGGCGTCAGGTTGACCGGCTTGTAGTCCAGGCGGTTGCCTTCGGAGTACCACAGCGTGTGCTTCATCCAGTTGGCGTCGTCGCGGTTCGGGTAGTCGTTGTGCGCATGCGCACCGCGGCTTTCCGGACGCGCCGCGGCCGAGGTCATCGTGGCCTTGGCGGCCTCGATCAGGTTCTCCACTTCCAGCGCCTCGATGCGGGCGGTGTTGAAGACCTTGGAGTTGTCCTTCAGGCCGATCGACTTCACGCGCTCGGCGACCTGCATGATCTTCTGTACGCCCTCGTCCATGCTGGCCTGGGTGCGGAAGACGCCGGCGTGCTTCTGCATCGTGGCGCGGATGTCGTTGGCCACGTCCTGCGCGTACTCGCCGTTCTTGGCCGAGTCCAGGCGCGCCAAGCGGGCCAGCGTGCGGTCAGCGGCGTCGGCCGGCAGCGGCTTGTGGTTCTTCTGCTTGAGCGCGCTGGCAACGATGTGGTTGCCGGCGGCACGGCCGAAGACCACCAGGTCGAGCAGCGAGTTGGTGCCCAGGCGGTTGGCGCCATGCACCGACACGCAGGAGCACTCGCCCACCGCGTACAGGCCGTTGACCACCTCGTTGGGCACGCCGTTCTTCGGCACCACCACCTGGCCGTTGACGTTGGTCGGGATGCCGCCCATCTGGTAATGGATGGTCGGCACCACCGGGATCGGCTCCTTGGTGATGTCGACGTTGGCGAAGTTGTGGCCGATCTCGAACACCGAGGGCAGCCGCTTCATGATGGTCTCGGCGCCCAGGTGGGTCATGTCGAGCAGCACGTAGTCCTTGTTCGGACCGCAGCCGCGACCTTCCTTGATCTCCTGGTCCATCGAGCGCGAGACGAAGTCGCGCGGCGCCAGGTCCTTCAGCGTGGGCGCATAGCGCTCCATGAAGCGCTCGCCGTTGGCATTGCGCAGGATCGCGCCTTCGCCGCGGCAGCCTTCGGTCAGCAGCACGCCGGCGCCGGCCACGCCGGTCGGGTGGAACTGCCAGAACTCCATGTCCTCCAGCGGGATGCCGGCACGCGAGGCCATGCCCAGACCGTCACCGGTGTTGATGAAGGCGTTGGTGGAGGCGGCGTAGATGCGACCGGCGCCACCGGTGGCCATCAGCACCGTCTTGGCTTCGAGGATGTGCAGGTCGCCGGTTTCCATCTCCAGCGCGGTGACACCCACCACGTCGCCGTCGGCGTCGCGGATCAGGTCCAGCGCCATCCACTCCACAAAGAAGTTGGTGCGGGCCTTGACGTTCTGCTGGTACAGCGTGTGCAGCAGCGCGTGGCCGGTGCGGTCGGCGGCGGCGCAGGCGCGCTGCACCGGCTTCTCGCCGTAGTTGGCGGTATGGCCGCCGAAGGGGCGCTGGTAGATCGTGCCGTCGGGATTGCGGTCGAACGGCATGCCGAAGTGCTCAAGCTCATAGACGACCTTGGGCGCCTCGCGGCACATGAACTCGATCGCGTCCTGGTCGCCGAGCCAGTCGGAGCCCTTGACGGTGTCGAAGAAGTGGTAGTGCCAGTTGTCTTCCGACATGTTGCCCAGCGAGGCACCGATGCCGCCCTGCGCCGCCACGGTGTGCGAGCGGGTGGGGAAGACCTTGGACAGCACGGCCACGTTGAGGCCGGCCAGCGACAGCTGCAGCGAAGCGCGCATGCCGGAGCCGCCGGCGCCGACGATGACGACGTCGAACTTGCGCTTGGAAACTTGAGTCATGGTGTGTCTCTTCTCAGTCGGGTGCGTGGGCGATCAGAGGCGCCACAGCACTTGGATGGCCCAGCCGGCGCAGCCGACCAGCCAGACGATGGTGAAGACGTGCAGCGCCAGGCGGATGCCCACCGGCTTGACGTAGTCCATCCAGATGTCGCGCACGCCCACCCAGGCATGCCAGGCCAGCGCGACGATGACCGAGAAGGTCAGGAACTTCATCCACTGGGCGGCGAAGATGCCGGCCCACTTGTCGTAGCCCATCTCGCCGGGCATCAGCACCTGCACCAGCAGGACCACCGTGAAGAGCGCCATCAGCACCGCGGTGATGCGCTGGGCCAGCCAGTCGCGCAGGCCGTAGCTGGCGCCGACGACCAGCCGCTTGGAACCGTGTTCGATTGCCATGTCGTGTTGTCCTTGTCGTGGCTCAGTACAGGCCGAAGAGCTTGGCGCCCAGGGCCGCGGTCAGCAGCAGGCTCACCGCCAGGGTGATGACGGCCGAGCTCTTGCCCTGCTCCTTGCTGACGCTGTGGGTGGCATCCATCAAAAGGTGGCGCACGCCGGCGGTGAAGTGGTGCAGATAGGACCAGATCAGACCCAGCACGACCAGCTTGACCAGCACGCCGGGGATCGGGCCCAGGCCGGCCAGGAAGGCGCTGCGGAAGGTGTCGAAGCTCACCTCCGAGGTGACGCTGGTGTCGAACAGCCAGATCACCAGGGGCAGCAGCAGGAACATGACCATGCCGCTGATACGGTGCAGGATGGAGACGATGCCCGCCGGCGGGAGCCGGTAGTTGCGAAGGTCCGTCAACGCATTGATGTTGCGGAACTCCGGGCGTTGCTTGAGCGTATCGGCCATGAGGGGGTGTCCTTGTTGTGGTCGCTCGGGAAAGGATCGGAGTCGGGAGGGGGCTAGCGGTTCACGGTGTTCCCACGGTGAAACCGAAAGATTCTATTGCACTGCAACAAGCTTTCAGTGGGCTTGCCAGCGTCGAGATCACGGACTCGCGCGGGCCCGGGCCGCCTCAGTTGAGTTCATTGCGGTAGAAGTGGGCGGCGGTGTTGTACAGGCCGCGGCGCAGTTCCACCGGGCGATCACCATAGGTGTGGGCCAGGCGCTCGACGCTCAGCAGCGGCGTGCCGACCGGCACCTCCAGCAGTTCCGCCGTGGCGGCATCGGCCGCCACGGCGCGGATCTTTTCCTCGGCGCGGATCATGCGCACGCCGAACTCGCTCTCGAACAGGCCGTACATCGGACCGGCGTACTGCGACAGGCGCTCGGCGCTCAGGCCCTTGAACGGGCCGGCGGGCAGCCAGATCTCGTCCAGCACCACCGGGCTGCCGTCCCGGCTGAGCGTGCGGCGCACCAGCACCGCACTGTCACCAGCCTTCAGCGCCAGGGCCTTGGCCACCTCGGCGGGCGCACGCATGCGCCGGCAGTCCAGGAAGCGCCGCGCCATGCCGGTGGACGGACCGTCATCGGGCGTCAGCCGCAGGAAGCGGTACTGGATGTTCTCTTCGGCGTGGGTGGCGACGAAGGTGCCCTTGCCCTGGCGGCGCACCACCAGGTTCTCGGCGGCCAGTTCGTCGATTGCCTTGCGCACCGTGCCCTGGCTGACCTTGTAGCGCTGGGCCAGGTCGGTCTCGCTGGGGATTGCCTCGGCCGGCTTCCATTCGCCTTCCTGCAGGCTGCGCACCAGCAGCGCCTTGATCTGCTGGTACAGGGGGCTGAAGGCAGGGCCCTCGGCCACCGGCAGGACGTCGGCGTCGGGTGGATCGGCGGGCAGTTGCGCAGACATGGGCGCGCATTGCAGCACAGGCGCACCAGCGGCGTCCATGAAAAACCAACTGATGTCTTATATAAGACATATGAATCTTGACGATCTCCGGGTTCCCCCCTAGACTCAGAGGCTCTACGTGCGGTCTGCCAGCCGCCCCGGCGCCTGCCCCGCGCGCGCCCAGGGACGACAGCCCCGCGTCAGCCGGTTAACGCAACCTCCCTCCTCTTTTCCCGGAGCCCCCTCATGAGCAAGACCCCCGTTCGCGTGGCCGTCACCGGCGCCGCTGGCCAGATCGGCTACGCGCTGCTGTTCCGCATCGCCTCTGGCGAGATGCTGGGCAAGGACCAGCCCGTCATCCTGCAACTGCTGGAAATTCCCGACGAGAAGGCCCAGAACGCGCTCAAGGGCGTGATCATGGAGCTGGAAGACTGCGCCTTCCCGCTGCTGGCCGGCATCGAGGCCCACAGCGACCCGATGACCGCCTTCAAGGACACCGACTACGCGCTGCTGGTCGGCGCCCGTCCGCGCGGCCCCGGCATGGAGCGCGCTGACCTGCTGGCCGCCAACGCCCAGATCTTCACCGCCCAGGGCAAGGCCCTGAACGCCGTGGCCTCGCGCAACGTCAAGGTGCTGGTGGTCGGCAACCCGGCCAACACCAACGCCTACATCGCGATGAAGTCGGCCCCGGACCTGCCGGCCAAGAACTTCACCGCCATGCTGCGCCTGGACCACAACCGCGCCGCCTCGCAGATCGCCGCCAAGATCGGCTGCGCCGTCGGCGACATCCAGAAGCTGTGCGTCTGGGGCAACCACTCGCCCACCATGTACGCCGACTACCGCTTCGCCACCGTGAACGGCAAGAGCGTCAAGGACACGATCAACGACCACGATTGGAACGCCAACACCTTCCTGCCCACCGTGGGCAAGCGTGGCGCCGCCATCATCGCCGCGCGCGGCCTGTCGTCGGCCGCCTCGGCCGCCAACGCCGCGATCGACCACATGCGCGACTGGGCCCTGGGCACCAACGGCCAGTGGGTCACCATGGGCATCCCGTCCAAGGGCGAGTACGGCATTCCGGCCGAGACCATGTTCGGCTACCCCGTCACCTGCGAAGGCGGCGAGTACAAGATCGTCGAGGGCCTGCCGATCGATGCGTTCTCGCAAGAGTGCATCAACAAGACCCTGGCCGAGCTCGAGGGCGAGAAGGACGGCGTCAAGCACCTGCTGTGATGCCTCGCCGCTGACCGCATTCGCGCGGTAAGCTCGACAGCCGGCGCGCCCACCAGGCCGCCGGCTTTTTCTTTGTCTTCAGCGTCGATCGCCGATGAGTTCCCTGCGCCACCCTGCCGAGGTCCTGTTCGAGGAAGGCGATGCCGTTCCCGAGATGCCGGTCTGTGACCACTACTGTGGCGTCGAGGCGCGCATGCGCAAGAGCCTGCAGTTGCAGGCCGAGCTGGGCCCGGTGTTCGATGTCACGCTGGACGGCGAGGATGGCGCGCCGGTGGGCGGCGAGGTGGAGCATGCCCACCTGATGGCCGAGCTGGTCGACTCGCCGCTGAACCGGCATGGCCGCGTCGGCGCACGCGTGGTGCCGGTCGACCACCCGGCCTTCCAGCCGATGCTCGACGCCCTGCTGCCGCGCGCCGGCCAGCGCCTGGCCTACCTGATGATCCCCAAGCCGCGCGACGCTGCCGACCTGGACGCCGCCGCCCGCGCGGTGGACGCCACGCTGGCGCGCAGCGGCATCACCCGGCCGCTGCCGCTGCAGGCGCTGGTGGAAACCCACGGCGCGCTGCGCGATGTGCGGGCGCTGGCCGAGCACCCCCGGCTGGAGAGCCTGTCCTTCGGGCTGATGGACTTCGTCTCGGCACACCGCGGCGCCATTCCGCAGTCGGCGATGGGCGTGCCCGGCCAGTTCGAACACCCGCTGGTGCTGCGCGCCAAGCTGGAGATCGCCGCCGCCTGCCACGCCGCCGGCAAGGTGCCCTCGCACTGCGTGGTCACCGAGTTCAAGGACCTGGACGGTCTGCGCCAGGCCGCCCGGCGCGCGGCGCGGGAGCTGGGCTACACGCGCATGTGGAGCATCCATCCCGACCAGATCCGCCCCATCGTCGAGGCCTTCTCACCGGCGGCCGACGAGGTCGAGCAGGCGCTCGAGATCATCGTGGCCGCGCAGGAGGCCGACTGGGCACCGATCCCCCACCGCCATGCCGGGCGTGAGCAGTTGCATGATCGTGCGAGCTTCCGTTACTTCTGGCAGGTGGTGCAGCGTGCCCACCGCACCGGCGCCGCCCTGCCGGCGGACATGGTGCAGCGCTTCTTCGTCACGGCCTGATCACTGCCACTTGGCCGGGCCGGCTCCGGAAACGTCCGGACACCGCGCACCGGGCCGCCGGGGGACAATCTGGCTTCATCACCGTTGCCCTGACATCCATGAAGTCTGTCGTTGTGTCCGCCCTGGCCTGCCTGGCCACCCTGCTCCCCGTCGCTGCGTCGGCGCAGCCCAATGCGGCGGCGGCCAAGCCCGCCGCCAAGGCGCCTGTGCGCAAGAAGGCGCCGCCCGCGCCGGTCGAGGTGCCGCTGCCGGCCGCCACCGGTGAGCAGAACGCGGCCGCGTCGATGACGCTGTTCGGCGACTACGCCTGCGAGTTCAACCAGACCGTCAAGGTGTCGATGAACCCGAAGTACGACGGCTACATCGATGTCAGCTTCGGCAAGCGCCAGTGGACGATGAAGCCCGTCCTGTCCAGCACCGGCGCGCTGCGCCTGGAGGACGTCAAGGGCCAGACCCTGATGCTGCAGATCGCCCACAAGTCGATGCTGATGGACGTCAAGCTGGGCCAGCGCCTGGTCGACGAGTGCCAGAGCGAGAAGCAGATGGAAGCCAAGCGCGCCTACGAGGCCCAGCAGGCCATGGGTGGCGGCGCCACGCCGGGCCTGCTGCAGGCCGACCCGCCGCCCCAGCGCTGACGGCCGCCCCACACCGCGCCGGCCTGTCACGCGGCTGACGCACACCGATTGCCCTGCACGCCGGGTCGAATATCGCCCGGCGTTCGCCTTTCTGGCGCCAAAATTGCATGTTGCCCGGCCGCCCGCCGCGGCCGCCACACGCCCGGCCCTGAATCAGTGCTTGGCAAGTCTTATATAAGATATAAAATACCGTAGTTACCCGCAGTCACCCGACCCGGGTCCCGCCGCAGAACCACCGACGACCGCCCCCATCAGGAGCCCCGACATGCTGCAAGCCTACCGCCAACATGCCGCCGAACGCGCCGCGCTCGGCATCCCCCCGCTGGCCCTCGACGCCAAGCAGGTGTCCGAGCTGATCGAGCTGATCAAGAACCCGCCGGCCGGTGAAGAGGCCTTCCTGCTGGACCTGCTGACCCACCGCGTGCCGCCTGGCGTGGACGATGCCGCCAAGGTCAAGGCCAGCTTCCTGGCCGCGGTCGCCCATGGTGACGTGAAGGTCGGCCTGGTCTCCAAGGCCAAGGCCACCGAACTGCTGGGCACCATGGTGGGTGGCTACAACGTGCACCCGCTGATCGAACTGCTCGACGACGCCGAGGTGGCGGGCGTCGCCGCCGAGGGCCTGAAGAAGACCCTGCTGATGTTCGACTACTTCAACGACGTCGCCACCAAGGCCAAGGCGGGCAACGCCAAGGCCCAGGAAGTGATGCAGTCGTGGGCCGACGCCGAGTGGTTCACCTCGCGTCCCGAGGTGCCCAAGAGCATCACCGTCACCGTCTTCAAGGTGCCGGGCGAGACCAACACCGACGACCTGTCGCCCGCGCCGGACGCCTGGAGCCGCCCGGACATCCCGATGCACTACCTGGCGATGCTGAAGAACACGCGCCCCGACGCGGCCTTCAAGCCCGAGGAAGACGGCAAGCGCGGCCCGATGCAGTTCATCGAGGACCTGAAGAAGAAGGGCCACCTGGTCGCCTACGTGGGCGACGTGGTGGGCACCGGCTCCAGCCGCAAGTCGGCCACCAACTCGGTGATCTGGGCCACCGGCCAGGACATCCCGTTCGTGCCGAACAAGCGCTTTGGCGGCGTCACGCTGGGCGGCAAGATCGCCCCCATCTTCTTCAACACGCAGGAAGACTCGGGCTCGCTGCCGATCGAGGTGGATGTGTCCAAGCTGGAGATGGGCGACGTCATCGACGTGCTGCCCTACGACGGCAAGATCCTGAAGAACGGCGCCGAGGTCGCCTCGTTCGCGCTGAAGAGCCAGGTGCTGCTCGATGAAGTGCGCGCCGGCGGCCGCATCAACCTGATCATCGGCCGCAGTCTCACCGCCAAGGCGCGTGAGTTCCTGGGGCTGGGCGCCTCCACCACCTTCCGCCTGCCGGTCGCCCCGAAGGACAGCGGCAAGGGCTTCACGCTGGCGCAGAAGATGGTGGGCCGCGCCTGCGGCCTGCCGGAAGGCCAGGGCATCCGCCCGGGCACCTATTGCGAGCCCAAGATGACCACGGTGGGCAGCCAGGACACCACCGGCCCGATGACCCGCGACGAGCTGAAGGACCTGGCCTGCCTGGGCTTCTCGGCCGACATGGTGATGCAGTCCTTCTGCCACACCGCCGCCTACCCGAAGCCGGTGGACGCCAAGATGCACCGCGAGCTGCCGCCCTTCATCAGCAGCCGCGGCGGCGTGGCCCTGCGTCCGGGCGACGGCGTGATCCACAGCTGGCTCAACCGCCTGCTGCTGCCCGACACCGTGGGCACCGGCGGCGACAGCCACACCCGTTTCCCGATCGGCATCTCGTTCCCGGCCGGCTCCGGCCTGGTGGCCTTCGGCGCCGCCACCGGCGTGATGCCGCTGGACATGCCCGAGTCGGTGCTGGTGCGCTTCAAGGGCACGATGCAGCCCGGCGTCACGCTGCGTGACCTGGTGCATGCGATCCCGCTGTACGCGATCAAGGCCGGTCTGCTGACCGTGGCCAAGGCCGGCAAGAAGAACATCTTCTCGGGCCGCGTGCTGGAGATCGAAGGCCTGCCCGACCTGAAGGTGGAACAGGCCTTCGAGCTGAGCGACGCCTCGGCCGAGCGCTCGGCCGCCGGTTGCACGATCAAGCTCAACAAGGAGCCGGTGATCGAGTACCTGCAGTCGAACATCGTGCTGATGAAGAACATGATTGCCGACGGCTACCAGGACGCCAAGACCCTGGCACGCCGCATCGAGAAGGTCGAACAGTGGCTGGCCAACCCGCAGCTGCTGGAAGCCGATGCCGACGCCGAGTACGCCGCCGTCATCGAGATCGACCTGGCCGAGATCACCGAGCCGATCGTCTGCTGCCCGAACGACCCGGACGATGCCAAGACCCTGTCCGAAGTGGCCGGCACCAAGATCGACGAGGCCTTCATCGGCTCGTGCATGACCAACATCGGCCACTTCCGTGCCGCCGCCACCGTGCTGGGCGGCGCACGCGACATCCCGGTCAAGCTGTGGGTGGCGCCGCCGACCAAGATGGACGCGGCCGAGCTGATGAAGGAAGGCCACTACGCCGCCTTCGGCAGCGCCGGTGCGCGCACCGAGATGCCGGGCTGCTCGTTGTGCATGGGCAACCAGGCGCAGGTGCGTGAAGGCGCCACGGTGATCTCCACCTCCACCCGCAACTTCCCGAACCGCCTGGGCAAGAACACCAACGTGTTCCTGGGCTCGGCCGAGCTGGCCGCGGTGGCCTCCAAGCTGGGCAAGCTGCCCACCAAGGACGAGTACCTGGCCGCCACCGGCGTGGTCACCGCCAAGGCCGACCAGATCTACAAGTACATGAACTTCAACCAGATCGACGAGTACGTGGAGACCGCCAAGACCGTCGCCTGACGCGTCAACGCTCGCCTCTGAAGGCCCGCCCTGTGCGGGCCTTTTTCATGCGTCGGCGCCAGGGCGCGGGTCGCTGGCCAGCAGGCCCCAGAGGTGGATGTCGTAGGACCGGCCCTTGCCGGTGTAGCGCTGGCGCAGCCGCCCTTCCAGCGTGAATCCCAGCGCCTGCAGCAGCGCATTGGAGGCGGTGTTGTCGGGGTTCACCTCGGCTTCGATGCGGCGCTGGCCCATCGGCCCGAACACCTGCCGGATGACCGCCGCCAGCGCCTCGCGCGCCAGGCCCTGACGCCAGTGGCTGCGCGCCAGCACATAGCCCAGCTCCAGCCGCGCACTGGCCGGGTCGTGCTTGAACAGCAGCACGGTGCCGATCGCCAGGCCGTCGGCCCGGCGGGCCATCACCAGCTGCCGCGTGCCGCCAGCGGCCTCCAGGGAACGCATGCGTGCCAACCAGGCCTGCGCATCGTCCAGGCTGCGCCAGGAGGCATAGGGCAGGAAGCGCGTGGTCTCGTCATCGCCGTTGACGGCCATCAGCGCCGGCAGATCGGTGTCGGCCACCGCACGCACCGTCAGGCGCGTGGTGGAGAGGGCAGGCCATTCAGGCAGGCTCATGCGGCGTCGGTCGGAGCAGCCATGGCGGCAGCGCTGCGGGCCGCCTGCTCGGCACGGGTCAGCAGGCTCTGGCGCTCGCGCCGATTGCGGCTGGCCCGGGCCGCCGTTTCGAAGGCGGCGCGGGCTTCGGCGTGGCGCCCCAGCCGCGACAGCAGATCGGCACGGACCGCGGGCAGCCAGGGATAGGCTGCCAGCGTGGGTTCGGCTGACAGCGCCTCCACCAGCGCCAGCCCGGCAGCCGGGCCCTGGTGCATGCCCACGGCGACCGCGCGGTTGAGCGCCACCACCGGCGACGGAGTGCGCTGCATCAGCTGGGCATACAGCGCGCAGATGCGGCCCCAGTCGGTGTCCTCGACCCGCCAGGCGCGGGCGTGGCAGGCTGCCAGTTCGGCCTGCAGCTGGTAGCTGCCGGCGTCCGCGCCACCCAGCAGCGTGCGGGCGCGCGCCAGGGCCTCCAGGCCATGGCGAATCAACAGCCGGTCCCAGCGTCGGCGGTCCTGGTCGGCCAGCAGGATGGGGTCGCCCTGGGCATCGGTGCGCGCCGCCGTGCGCGAGGCCTGCAGGCTCATCAGCGCCAACAGCCCCCAGGCCTCGGGCTCGGCCGGCGCCAGTTGCACCAGCATGCGGCCCAGACGCAGCGCCTCGTCGCACAGCGCCGGACGCATCCAGTCCTCGCCAGCGGTGGCGGCGTAGCCTTCATTGAAGACCAGGTAGACCACCTCCAGCACCGAGCCCAGACGCGCCGCCAGGGCTTCGCCGCGCGGCAGCTCGAAGGGCACGCCGGCCTCGCCCAGCGTGCGCTTGGCGCGCACCAGGCGCTGCGCCATCGTCGGCTCGCTGACCAGGAAGGCGCGGGCGATCTCGGCGGTGGACAGGCCCGCCAGCACCTTCAGCGTCAGCGCCACGCGCTGCGGCGGCGGCAGCACCGGGTGGCAGGCGGTGAACAGCAGCCGCAGGAGTTCGTCGCTGCCCACGGCCTGCGCCTCGCGGCGGGCGTCCAGCGTGTCGGCGTGGTCGGGGTGGCGGTCGGCCTGCATTGCGATCAGGTCCTCGGCCAGCGCCGACTCGTGGCCGGCGGCCATCTGGCGGTGGCGCAGCCAGTCCAGGGCCTTGCGCTGCGCAGTGGTCATCAGCCAGGCGCCGGGCTTGTCGGGCAGGCCGTCCTGCGGCCAGCGCTGCAGGGCCTCCAGCCAGGCGTCCTGCGCCAGTTCCTCGGCCACCCCCAGATCACGCACGCGCCGCGCCACGGTGGCCACCACACGGGCCGACTCGATGCGCCAGACCGCCGCCAGCGTGGCGTCCAGCGGGGCGCTCACCGCAGAGGCAGCGCGGCGTCCATCGCCTTCATGCGCTCGATCTCGGCGCTGGGGGGAAACTCCTCCAGCTCGATCAGCTGCCGCACCTCGATCACCGCCGGCTGACCGCGGCCGGCCGGGTTGGGAAAGCGCCGGGCCCACTCCATCGCCTCCTCGCGGCTGCGCACCTGGATCAGGGTGTAGCCGGCGATCAGCTCCTTGGCCTCGGCGAAGGGGCCGTCCACCACCTGGCGGCTGTCATCAGCGCCGTAGTGCACCCGCCAGCCGGTGCGGCTGGGGTGCAGTCCGGCGCCCTCCAGCAGCACGCCGGCGCGGGCCAGGTCCTCGTGGTACGCGGCCATCTCGGCCAGCAGCTCGGGCGGGGCCTCGGGGGTCTGCTCGGCCTCGAAGGCCTCGCAGGATTTCACGATGATCATGAAGCGCACGGCTGGCTCCCCCTCAGCCCGGCATCAGGGGCTGCAGCATGCTGTGGCGGTTGCCCTCGGTGTCGACGAAGGACACGTAGTCGCCGACACCGGGGATGGGCATGGGTTCGCCCATCACCTCGCCGCCGCCAGCGTTGACGCGGGCCATCGCCGCGCGGATGTCGGCCACGGCGATCACCACGCTGGGGTGCTGCATCGGCCAGTCGGCCTTGAACGGGAACAGGCCGCCGTTGATCACGCCGCGCTTGGTGCCCGGCTCGGCGCTGTCCTCGCCGGCGGTGGTGGCCATCAGATAGTGGCCCATCTCCTCGCCGAAGGCCTGGATCTGCCAGCCGAAGACCTCGGTGTAGAAACGCGAGGCGCGGGCGGCATCTCGGTAGGGCATCTCGAAATGGACGACGGGACACATCGGCGTGCTCATGGCGGTTTCCTCCAGGACGGGGTGATGTCAGGACGACGCACAAGCCTCGCGCGTTTCGACGCCCGGAACCCTGGGGCAAACCCGGATCAGCCCCGGTTCGAGCCCTCGAAGCACGGCGCCAGCGCGCGCACCTCCACCGTCGCCCACTCGGCCGCCGGGCAGCGCCGCGCCCAGGCCAGCGCCTGCTCGCGGCTGACGTTCTTCAGCAGGAAGAAGCCGCCGACCATCTCCTTGGCCTCGGTGAACGGGCCGTCGTGCTGCACGCCGTGCTCGATGCGCACCGACTGCTCCAGCCCGGCCAGCGACTCCACCGCGGCCAGTTGCCCCTCGGCGGCGATCGCCTCGCCGAAGCGCTGCATGCGCGCATAGGCCTCGCGGCCTTCGGCCTCGGTGCGGGTGGCGCGCTGGCCAACGGGTTCGTGGATCAGCAGGAGATAGGACATCGACGGATCGGATCGGGGCTGGGGATGCCCGATGCTACGCTTGGATCCAATCACCCCGATCGCCTGGAGACCTTCGCCATGAGCCCCACCGCCCCGATCAGCCGCTTCCCCGTACCCGAGCTGAAGGACCTGCCCGAGGACATCCGCGCGCGCATCCTGGCCGTGCAGGAGAAGTCGGGTTTCGTGCCCAACGTGTTCCTGACGCTGGCCCACCGGCCCGACGAGTTCCGCGCCTTCTTCGCCTACCACGACGCGCTGATGGACAAGCCCAGCGGTCTGAGCAAGGCCGAGCGCGAGATGATCGTCGTCGCCACCAGCAATGCCAACCAGTGCCAGTACTGCGTGATCGCCCATGGCGCGATCCTGCGCATCCGCGCCAAGAACGCGCTGGTGGCCGACCAGGTGGCGGTCAACTACCGCAAGGCCGACATCACGCCGCGCCAGAAGGCGATGCTGGATTTCGCGATGAAGGTCTCGCAGCAGTCCTACGCGGTGGACGACACCGACTTCGCCGCGCTGCACGCCCACGGCTTCAGCGATGAAGACGCCTGGGACATCGCCGGCGTGGCGGCCTTCTTCGGCCTGTCCAACCGCCTGGCCAATGTCACCGGCATGCGGCCCAACCCCGAGTTCTACGCGATGGGGCGCTGAGGGCCCCGCCGCGTCACTCGATCGGCCGGGTCTCGCCGCGCTGCATCACGCTGAACGCGGCCTCGGGCAGGCCGGCGGCCTGGCGGGCGATGGCCAGGTCCCTGGGCGCCTGGTCCAGAGGTTCATCGCACAGGTCGGCAAAGGTGCCCCAGTGCACGCCCACCGCGCGGCGCGCACCCAGGTCCTGGAAGATGCGCACCGCATCGGCCGGGTTGACGTGCTGGTCCTGCATGAAGCCCCGCGGCTCGTAGCAGCCCACCGGGATCAGCGCCAGATCGAATGGCCCGCGGTCGGCAAAGCGCTGGCGGATGTCCTTGAAATCGTCGGCGTAGCCGGTGTCACCGGTGTAGAGCAGGCGCAGGCCGCCGGTGAAGACGGCAAAGCCGCCCCACAGCGTCTGGCGACGGTCGAACACGCCGCGCGCCGACCAGTGGTGCGCGGGCGTCAGCACGATCTCGGCCTCGCCCACACGGTGCGACTGCCACCAGCCCAGCTCCACCACGTTCGTGATGCCGATGTCGGCGAACCAGGCCTTCAGGCCCAGCGGCACGACGAACAGCGGCGCGCCGCCCGGCTGTGCCGCCAGCGCCTGCACCGAGGCCACGTCCAGGTGGTCGTAGTGGTTGTGCGAGATGACCACCACATCCACCTTCGGCAAGGCCGACAGCGCCACCCCCGGCGGGTAGGCGCGCTTCGGACCGGCGAAGCTGAAGGGCGAGGCGCGCTCGGAGAACTGCGGGTCGGTGATCAGCGTCAGGCCCGGCAGGCGCAGCAGCATCGTCGCGTGGCCGATCCAGGTGAGGTGGGGCACCGGCGCGTCCAGGCGTGGCTGGGCGGCCGGCAGTGGCGGATTCGGCAACGGGGCCGACTCGCGCGACAGGCGCCAGCGCAGCACCTCCATGAAGGGCTTCTCGATGTCGCCGCCGTGCAGGTTGCGGTACGGCGGCTCGTCGCGAACGGCCGCCGCCAGCCACCCGGCCAGGCCCAGCGCAACCAGCCCGGCCAGGCCCCGGCGCCAGCGCCTCATGCCGCCAGCAGGCGCGCGATCAACGCCCCCTCGGCCGGCCCCTCCAGCGGCAGCCACACATGCAGCGGGCTGCCCGGCGCCACGCTCAGCGGCTCGCCCTCGGCGCCCTGCATCGCGCTCAGCGTGATGGTGCGGTTGCCCTGCGGATGGATGATCTCCAGCTGGTCGCCCACGGCGAATCGGTTCTTGGTTTCCACCTCCACCCAGCCATCGGCGCGCTGTCCCACCACCTCGGCGACGAACTGGCTGCGCTGGCTCTCGGAGTGGCCGCTGAGGTAGTTCTGGTAGTCCTGGCTGGGTCGGCGCTCCAGCAGGCCGCCGGTGTAGCCGCGGTTGGACAGGCCCTCGAGCTCGCGCAGCAGCTCGGGGTTGAAGGGCCGGCCGGCCACCGCGTCGTCGATCGCCCGGCGGTACACCTGGGCCGTGCGCGCCACGTAGTAGTGGCTCTTGGTGCGGCCCTCGATCTTCAGCGAGTCGATGCCGATGGCCGCCAGCCGCGCCACATGCTCCACCGCGCGCAGGTCCTTGCTGTTCATGATGTAGGTGCCGTGCTCGTCCTCCATCACCGGCATCAGCTCGCCGGGGCGCTCCTTTTCCTCGAGCAGGTAGACGCCATCGGCCAGCGGGTGACGCTGGCCACCGCCGCAGGTGGCGAACGAGGCGTCGGCCTCGGACTGCTCCTTCGAGAAGCTGAAATCGCGGATCAGCTCGACCGGCTGCACCTCGCCAGTGTCGGTGGCGTCGGTGCCGGCGTGGGTCTTGTAGTCCCAGCGGCAGGCGTTGGTGCAGGTGCCCTGGTTGGGGTCGCGGCGGTTGAAGTAGCCACTCAGCAGGCAGCGGCCCGAGTAGGCGATGCACAGCGCGCCGTGCACGAAGACCTCCAGTTCGATGTCGGGGCAGTCGTCACGGATCTGCGCCACCTCGTCCAGGCTCAGCTCGCGCGAGAGGATGATGCGCGCCACGCCCTGCTTCTGCCAGAACCTCACCGAGGCGCTGTTGGTGGTATTGGCCTGCACCGACAGGTGGATCGGCACCTCGGGCCACCGGCCCTGCTCCATCTGCTCGCGCACCAGCATGATCAGGCCGGGGTCGGCCATGATCAGCGCATCGGGCCGCAGTTCCACCACCGGCTGCAGGTCGCGCAGGTAGGTGCGCAGCTTGTCGTTGTGGGCGATCAGGTTGCTGGTGACGAAGAAGCGCTTGCCGCGCGCATGCGCCTCGGCAATGCCCTGGGCCAGCTGCTCCATGCGGAACTCGTTGTTGCGCGCGCGCAGGCTGTAGCGCGGCTGGCCGGCATAGACCGCGTCGGCGCCGAAGTCATAGGCGGCACGCATGCGCTGCAGGCTGCCGGCGGGCAGCAGCAGCTCGGGGGCTCGGATCGTCATGGGCGGCGATTGTCCGCTGCCCGCGCCGGCCCTGTCAGGTGCGGGGGCGCACGACCAGTTCAGCGTAGCCGGTGGCCGCATCGGCGGCGCGCGACAGCCGCCAGCCCGGCAGCGGCGCCAGCAGCAGCTCGGCCGTGGTGCGGACGCGGTTGCCATCCAGCAGGTGACCGCCCCAGACACGGCCCTGGGCATCGGCCAGCGCCGCGTGCAGGTGGGCGCCATCGGTGCTGAGCGTGCCTTGCAGCGACAGCAGCTCGCAGGGGCCGGCGATCTCGGTGGCCGCGTCCGCGGCGGCCAGGCGCAGGCGGGCGCCGTGCAGGCTGCCGATGCCGGCCACGACGAAGGCGCCGTCGGCCCAGGCCGGCTGCGCCAACAGCGCCAGCAGGCCGGCCTTCAGGTCGGTGCCCGGCGGCAGTCGCAGCGGGGTCATGGTGCGGCCGCCAACAGCGCCTGTTCGCGCTCGGGCGCCAGGCCGGTGGTCGGGAAGGCCTGTGCGTCGGCCGGCAGCGTACGCCACCAGGCCAGCGTGTCGGCCACGGTGGTGGTGGCAGAGCGGCAGCGCAGCCCCAGCGCCTCGGCGCGGCGGCAATCCACCCGCAAGAAGCCGTCGTGCTCGCCATCGGCCGGAATCCACAGCGGCAGCTCCACCCAGGGCTGCACGCCGGCGGCCACCAGCCGTGCCTCGGGCACCCAGACCGGCTGGAAGCCGGTGGCGGCCCCCGCCAGGCAGGCGTCGGCCAGATCGCCCCAACGGAAGTGGCCGGCCGGCGAACCCACGTTGAGCGCGCCGCAGGGCCCCTGCGCCGCCATCGCCAGCGCAAAGCGCGCCAGGTCGCGCGCATCGATCCACTGCAGCGGCCCCAGCGGGTCGCCCGGCCACAGCATCGGCTCACCCGCCTGGGCGCGGGCGGCGCGCGCCGGCCACCAGGGGAAGCGGCCGGTGGGGTCGTGCGGGCCGACGATCAAGGTGGGGCGCAGGCTCAGGTGGCGGTCGGGCAGCCGGGCGGCCAGCGCGGCTTCACAGGCGGCCTTCAGCGGGCCGTAGGTGTCTGCGTCGATCACCTCGGTGGCAGGATCGACGAGCGTGCCGGTGGCGGCGGACTCGTCGCAGGGCGCCGAGTGGTTGGCATAGACCGACACGCTGGAGAGGAAGACATAGCGGCCCACCCGGTGCGCCAGCGCGTCGGCCATGGCGGCCACCTCGCGCGGCAGGTAGCCGCAGCAGTCGATCACCGCGTCCCAGCGGCCCGCGTGCAGCGCGGACAGGTCGCCCCGGCGGTCGCCCGTGATGGCCTGCACGCCCGGCAGCGGCGGCTGGCTGCCGCGGTTGAAGGTGGTGACGGCATGCCCCTCGGCCAGCGCCGCCTCGACGATTGCCCGCCCGGCGAAGCGCCCGCCGCCAATGACCAGCAGCCTCATGGTCCGCGCAACTGCTCACGCAGCGCCGTCTTCAGCACCTTGCCGTAGGCGTTCTTGGGCAGTGCTTCGACGACCAGGTAGCGCTTGGGCCGCTTGAAGCGCGCGATGCGCGACAGGCACAGCGCGTCCAGCGCCGCCGCATCCGGCGTGGCGCCTGGGGCGGGCACGATGAAGGCCACCAGGCGCTCGCCCCACTCCGGGTCGGGCTCGCCCACCACGGCCGCCTCGGCCACCGCGGGGTGCTCCAGCAGCACCTCCTCGATCTCGCGCGGGTAGATGTTCGAGCCGCCACTGATCACCAGATCCTTGCTGCGGTCCTTCAGCGTCAGGTAACCGGACTCGTCCAGGCAGCCCATGTCGCCGGTCCACAGCCAGCCGCCGCGCAGCGCCTCTGCGCTGGCGGCCTGGTTGCGCCAGTAGCCGGCCATCACCGAGTCGCCCTGCACCAGCACCTCGCCCACCTCGCCGGCAGGCAGCGGCTGGCCGTCGGCACCCGCCACGCGGATGCACACCGGCGTCTGCGCCACGCCCACCGAGGCCAGACGCTCGGCATGGCGCGGGTGGGCGCTGTCGGCCAGGTCGCGGCGCGACAGCACGGTGCCCACCATCGGCGTCTCGCCCTGGCCGTAGATCTGCACGAAACGCGGGCCCATCACGCGCAGCGCATGCTGGATGTCGGCGGCATACATCGGGGCGCCGCCGTAGACGATGGTCTTGAAGGCGCGGGCGCAGTCATGGGGCGTCAGCCCGGCCGCCTCGGCATGCTCGACCAGCCGCCGCACGATGGTCGGTGCCGCGAAGGTGGAGAGCGGTCCGACCTGGGCCCCCAGCGCGAACAGTTCGGCCGGGTCCACGCCGCCGCTGTCAGGCACCACATGGCGCGCGCCGGCCATCAGGTGCGGCACCAGGTAGATGCCGGCGCCATGCGACATCGGGGCGGCGTAGACCATGGCGTCGTCGGGGGACACCGCGTCCACATCCACCTGGTAGCCCAGACCCATGGTCATCAGGTTGCGGTGCGTGATCATCACGCCCTTGGGACGACCGGTGGTGCCGCTGGTGTAGAACAGCCAGGCGGTCTCGTCCGGGGCCCGCGGGGTGATTGGCAGCCGCTCGCCCGCGGCCAGCAGGGCGCTGCCCTCGTCGCTGTCGATCTCGACCACTCGCGCCAGTCCCGGCAGCGCCGCAGCGCCTTCGGGCAGCACATCGGCGCTGTGGACCACCCAGCGTGCCTGGGCGTTGTCGACGATCCAGCGCAGTTCCTGGGCATGCAGCCGGGCGTTGATCGGCACCACCACCAGCCCGGCCCACCAGCAGCCCAGCATCCACTGCGCGTAGCGCACATGGTTGCGGCTGAACAGCGCCACGCGGTCACCCGGCTGCAGGCCCGCGGCCCGCAGGCGCCAGGCCAGCGCCGCGGCGCTGGCGGCCCAGTCGCCGTGGCTGGCCACCACCTGCCGGCCGCTCAGCAGGGCCGGCCGCTCAGGCGCGCGCAGCGCCTGGCGCTCCAGCAGATGGGCCAGGTTCATCGCGGTCGCGGCATCACTTGCCCGAGCGGATGATCTTCTCGTGGTCCTCGTTGTAGGGCCGGTTGCCGCAGCGCTCGCTCCAGGCCAGGCGGGTTTCCTCGAAGCCGGCCACCTCGTCGTCGAGCGCCTTGCTGCGCGCGTTCCAGTCGTTGGCCTTGGCGCCCTGGGCATCGGTGCGCTGCTTCAGGTTGTTGGCGATGGTCTCGCGCTCGGTGGTCAGGGCCTGGCCCTCGGTACGCAGCGGGCCTTCCAAGGCCAGCAGCTGATCACGCTCGGCATCCAGGGCCTTGCGCTCGCGGTCGCCCGCCGAGCCCGAAGGCGGATTGGCATTGAACTCGGTGGAGCGCTTGTTGAAGGCCTCGACCCGTTCCTTGAAGGCCACCTGGCGCTGGTTGAAGGCGGTCACCTTGGCCTGCAGCGCGGCGGCCTGGCCATCGTTGCGCAGCGCCTCGGCCTCGGCCTCGATCGACTTGCGCTCCTCGGTGAGGGCGGCGCGGCGGCTGTTCAGGTCATCGGCCTTGGGTTTGAGCTGGTCGTACTCCTTGAGGCAGGACTCCAGTTCCTTGAAGGTCATCAGCTTGCCCACGGCGGCCTTGCCGGTGATGGTCTTGCTGGGCACGGGGGCGGCTGCGGGCTTGGTCTGGGCAGCAGCGCCCAGGCTGGCCAGGGACAGGGCCATGGCGCACAGGGCGGCGGGACGGATCAGCGGCATCGGCGGATTCCTCGGTCAATCAGGGACATGAAGGGCGGCATGATGCCACCGGCGCACAACGGCTCAGCGCCGACGCACGATGACACTGCCGATCGAGTAGCCGGCGCCGAAGGAGCAGATCACCCCCAGGTCGCCGGCGACCAGGTCGCCACGGTGTTCATGGAAGGCGATGACCGAGCCGGCCGAGGCGGTGTTGGCGTACTTGTGCAGGATCAGCGGCGCGATGTCGTCGCCCACCTCGCGGTCGACCAGCTTCTTGAGCACCAGCTGGTTCATGCCCAGGTTGGCCTGGTGCAGCCAATAGCGCCGCACCTGCTGGGGCGTGACACCCAGCGTGCCCAGGTGGGCCTCGATGTGGGCCGCGGCCATCGGCACGACCTCCTTGAAGACCTTGCGCCCCTCCTGCCGGAACTTCTTGTCGCGGGCCTCGGGGTCGCTGTCCTCGCAGCTGTTCATGAAGCCGAAGTTGTTGCGGATGTTGTTGGAGAACTTCGTGGCCAGCTTCGTGCCCAGCACCTCCCACTGCTCGGCCGAGGTGGCGGTGTCGGCGGCCTCGACGACCACCGCGGTGCAGACATCACCGAAGATGAAGTGGCAGTCGCGGTCGCGCCACTCCAGGTGGGCCGAGGTGATCTCGGGGTTGACCATCAGCACGCAGCGGGCGGTGCCGGACTTGATCGCATTGACCGCCTGCTCGATGCCGAAGGTGGCCGAGGAGCAGGCGACGTTCATGTCGAAGCCGAAGCCGCCCGCGCCCAGTGCATTCTGGATCTCGACCGCCATCGCCGGGTAGGCGCGCTGCATGTTGGCGGCCGAGCACAGCACCATGTCCACCTCGTCGGCGCGCTTGCCGGCGGCGGCCAGGGCCTGGCGGCCGGCGTCCACCGCGATCTCGGCCATCAGCGAGAGCTGGTCGTCGGAACGTTCCTGGAAGCGCGGGTACATGCGGGTGGGGTCGAGCACGCCGTCCTTCTCGAGGACATGGCGCTGCTTGATGCCCGAGGCCTTCTCGATGAACTCGACGCTGGAGGGCACCAGCGGCTCGCACGTACCGGCGGCGATGGCCTCGGCGTGGCGCTCGTTCTGCAGGGCGACGTAGGCGTTGTAGGAGGCCACCAACTCGGCGTTGGTGATGATGTGCTGCGGCCGGAACAAGCCGGTGCCGCTGATGACGACAGAGGTCATGGAATGCGAGGGAGAGGTCAGAACGACAGGCGTCGGGCCGGACGCCGGTCAGCGCCGGGTCCGGCCACAGCCCGGGAGATCAGCGCTTGCGGGCCGGCTTGGCGGCCGGTTCGGCCGCGGCGCCCGTGGTGAGCGCGTCGGACAGGCCGATCAGCACGCCGCTGACCAGCGCGGTGTAGCTCTGCGCCAGCACCTGGGCGGCCTTGAAGCTGGCCGCCCTGCCCTCGCGCAGCGCCTGCTGCATCTGGCCGGCCATCTGCTGGGCCGTGGCGGCCGCCTGGGCCCCGGACTGCGAGCCCTGGGCCTGGAACTTCTCGAGCACCTGGTTCCAGGGGCCTTCCATCGTGGTGCCGGCGCCGACCGCGGCCTTCTTCATCGCGGCGAACATCGTGTCCTCGAACTTCTCGAGGTCGTCCAGCGCCTTCTTCAGCTGCTTTTCCTGCAGACCGATGCCCTGGTCGACGAAGCGCGCCAGGGCCACCTTGTTGGCCTCGACCGCCTTGAGCAGCGCGTCATCGACACCGGCCACGGCCGAGGCCAGCAGCTTTTCCATGTCGACCTTGGGCATCACGTTCTGGGCCGCGCCGGCGCTGGCGGCTTCGGCCACCGACTTGACGACGCTGCGGATGTTCTTGAGCGTCATCTCGCGGCCCTGCAGGGCCTTGAGGGTGGCCTCGGTGACCACCTGACGCAGCTGGGCGGTCTGGCGTGCGCTGGCGCCCGCGAACTGCTCGATCAACGCATCCTGGTCGATGCCGGATTTCAGCATGGAAGCTCCTGTGGGGTGGAAACAGGCCCGACGATACGCCCGTCCGGGCCGATCGGCCACACCGGGCAAACACGCGCGCCCCTCAGGGCGGCGGCGGGGCGATCTGTTCGGCCCAGTCGACCAGGGCTTCCAGCAGGGCCTGGCCGCGCTCGTCGGCGGTCTCGACCAGGTGGTCGATGCGCTCGCTGAAGGCGGCCAGCGTCAGGCCGCCGGCGGCACCGTCGTGCAGCGCCGCGGCACGCCACTGCAGCCAGCGGGCCTGCTCGGCCTCATCCAGCATCTGGGGAAAGTTGCGGGCGCGCCAGCGGAAGACCAGCTCGGCCAGGCGCGGATCGTCGAAGCTGGCCCGGCGCAGGGCGGCCGGCTCGGGGGCACGGCGCAGGCCGTCCAGGCGTTTTCGGTCAGTGGGCGAGAGGAAGCCACCGTAGAGGTCTTCGTCGACATCGGGGGCGCGCTCGGGTGCCGGGCGGGCGAACACCTCGGGCCAGCGGCGCGACAGGGGCTCGACCAGGGCCTTGGCGCGCTCGGCGTACTGCAGTGCCGCCGCCACGTCCAGGCCCCAGCGCTCGGCCTGGGCGGATTGCAAGGTCCTGATGTTGCCGATCACGACCGGCGACTTGTTGACGTGGATGGTCTTGAGCGGCAGACGCTCGACGCCCTCGGGCAGGTCGGCGCTGCGGGTGAACATCCGCTGGCGCAGCGCGGCAGCGTCCAGGTCGGCCAGCACCGACGGGTCCTGCGCGCAGTCCCAGACCAGCAGCTCGTTGCGGTTGGTGGGGTGCAGGCCCAGCGGGTAGACCAGCGCCAGGCAGCCGCGCTCAGGGCCGTACATGCCCGAGACATGCAGGAAGGGCTTGCCCACGCCGATCTCGTCCCACACCGCCTGCTTGTGGCGCAGGCGCAGGCAGAAATCCCACAGGCGCGGGTTGGCCTGGCGGATCAGGCGGGCCAGCGCGATCGTGGCGCGCACATCGGACAGCGCATCGTGGGCGGCCTCGTGCAGCAGGCCGTTGGCGGCGCTCAGGTGCTCCAGCTTGAACGAGGGCCGGCCGTCCTCGTGGGTGGGCCACTGCAGGCCATCGGGGCGCAGCGCGTAGAGGCAGCGCACGGTGTCCAGCAGGTCCCAGCGGCCGCAGTCGTTCTTGTACTCGCGGGCGTAGGGGTCGATCAGGTTGCGCCAGAACAGGTGGCGGGTGACCTCGTCGTCAAAGCGGATCGAGTTGTAGCCCACGCCCACGGTGCCGGGCTGGGACAGCACCTCATGGATGCGGCTGGCAAAGTCGTTCTCCGGCAGGCCCAGTTCGGCGCAGTGCTGCGGCAGGATGCCGGTCAGCAGACAGCTTTCAGGGTCGGGCAGGCTGTCCAGCGCGGGTTGGCAATAGACCATCACCGGCTCGCCGACCTCGTTCAGGTCGGCATCGGTGCGCACGCCGGCGAACTGCGCAGGACGGTCACGGCGCGGCACGCGGCCGAAGGTCTCGTAGTCGTGCCAGAAGAAGCTGAGGTCGCTCATGGCGCCACGATAGCAGCGCACGGCGCCGGCGCGGGCCGGCCGGGCGGGGGCACGCTGACGCCCCGCTGGGCCAGCCTGGCGGCGCGCCGGGCAGCGTGCCGTACACCTTGCCGTGCAGGGCGCCGTGCAGGGCGCCGTGCATCAAGGCCTGGCTGGCGCCGCTTCAATCGCCCGCCCCCAGCAGGCGCCAGAAGCTGGCGTGGCGAGGCAGCCCGGTCGAGGTGCGGCCCCGGTGGTGGAAGGCCACACGGCTGCCCAGCGGCGGCGGCTGGCGACGCTGGGCGTCGGACAGGCCGCTGCCGATGCGGAACACGCGTCCCTGCGCGTCGCGCACCGTCAGCGCGCCCACCAGGCCGGAGAGGCGACCGCGACCCGGAACCAGGCCGATGACCACCGCTTCGTCGTCGGGCTGGGGCTTGAGCTTGAGCAGCGCATCGCTGCGGCCGGTGTGCCAGGGGCTGTCGGCACGGTGCAGCATCAGGCCCTCGCCGCCGCCCGCCACCACCTCCTGCAGCCAGGCGGCCAGGGCCTGGGCATCGGGCAGGCGGCGTTGCGGCGCCACCTGCCAGACGCCATCGGCCGCGGCGAGGCGCTGCAACTGGGCCACGCGCTCGGCGAAGCTGCCGCCGCCGCCTGGCAGCTCGAACACCATGAAACGCACGGGCGCCCAGTCGGCCTCCGAGGCGTCGGCGCGGTGGACCAGCGCCGACATGGCCTGGAAGCGGCCGCGGCCCAGCCACAACTCGCCGTCCAGCGCCTGGGCCGGCAGGCGGGCCAGAAAGCCCGGCGGCGCAGGGAGCTGGCGGCCGCTGCGGCTGCGCAGGCGGGTGCCGTCCCACAGCGCACGCACACCGTCGTATTTCTCGCTGACCAGCCAGCCGGTCGGGTCTGGACGGGCCGGCGCGTCTCGGGCCAGCAGCAGTGCGGGCGGCGCCTGTGGCTGCGCCACCTGGGCGGCCGTGACGGCACTGGCGGCGAGGGCAGCGCTGGGGGCATGGGCAGCGACCGGGGCCGCAGACAGGTCAACGGGCATGTCACCCACGATAAATGCACCACGCGCGTGCGCGCTACCCGCTGATGGGGGAGGTGGATGCCCGCAATCGGTGCCTGTCCGGAAATTGCCGGTGGGCGACCGCTGATTTCGCGGTTTTGCGTCGGCGCCGTCCCTTCAGCATGGCGGCTTCGAAGATCCGACCCCGCTTCCCGAGGCCGCCAGACATGGACATCCGCATCAAGCTCCCCCTCGCCTTCGCCGCCGTGCTGGCGCTGACACTGCTGGCCGGCGGCGGCGGACTGTGGCAGGCCCAGCGCAGCATGACTGTGTTCGAGGTCGAGGTGCAGGGCCGCCATGCCGACGTGCGCGCCGCCGACGACCTGGAATCGCACTTCAAGACGCAGGTCCAGGAGTGGAAGAACGTGCTGTTGCGCGGCTCGGACACGGCGCTGCTCGACAAGCACTGGAAGGCCTTCGAGAAAGAGGAAAAGCTGGTGGACGACAACGCCCGCGCGTTGCGCCTGCACCTGGACGATGCGGGGGAACAGGCCCTGGTCGATGCCTTCCTGGCCGCCCACGCCAAGATGGCGCAGGCCTACCGCGGCGGCCTGGAGAAGTTCAAGGGCAGTGGCATGGAATCCTCGGTCGGCGACCTGGCCGTGCGCGGCATCGACCGCGAGCCGGCGCAGTTGCTGAACAAGCTGCAGACATCGATCACCGAGCGCAGTGCGGCCGTGGCCGCGCAGGCCGCGGCCGCCGGTCGGCAGGCGATCGGCTGGAGCGTCGGCCTGATGCTGGCGGCGATGCTGGCCGGCATCGGCATCGCAGTGGTGATCAGCCGCCAGGTGTCGGCCTCGCTGCAGGCGGCGATCGATGCCGCGCGCCGCGTGGCCGCCGGTGACCTGCGCCAGGCCATTGACGCACGCGGCAGCGACGAGCCGGCCCGGCTGCTGCAGGCGTTGTCGGAGATGCAGGCGCACCTGCGCGACCTGGTCAGCCAGGTGCGCGCTGGCGCCGAGAGCGTGGCAGCCGCCAGCGGCCAGATCGCCCAGGGCAACGGTGACCTCGCCGGCCGCACCGAGCGCCAGGCTTCAGAACTGCAGATGGCGGCCAGCTCGATGAGCGACCTCGGCGACACGGTGCGCCGCAACGCCGACAACGCGCGCCAGGCCACCGGCCTGGCCGCCACCGCCAGCGAGGTGGCCCAGCGCGGCGGTCAGGTGGTGCACGACATGGTGAGCACCATGCGCGCGATCGACGACAGCGCCAAGCGCATTGCCGACATCATCGGCGTGATCGACGGCATCGCCTTCCAGACCAACATCCTGGCGCTCAATGCCGCGGTCGAGGCGGCCCGTGCCGGTGAATCCGGCCGCGGCTTCGCGGTGGTGGCCTCGGAGGTGCGCAGCCTGGCACAGCGCAGCGCCGATGCGGCGCGCGAGATCAAGTCGCTGATCCAGGCCAGCGTCGAACGCGTGGGCCAGGGCAATGAACTGGCCGGTCTGGCCGGGCACACGATGCAGGAGGTCGTGACGGCCATCGGCCGGGTCGACCAGATCATCCGCGAGATCAGCCAGGCCAGCGACGAACAGAGCGCCGGCGTGGGCGCGATGGGCCAGGCGGTGGCGCGCATGGATGGCCACACCCAGCAGAACGCGGCGCTGGTCGAGCAGACCAGTGCCGCCTCCGAGAGCCTGAGCCGTCAGGCCACGGCGCTGGTGGAACGGGTGTCCACCTTCAGGACTTGACCGGACCGCCCAGGCGCGGCGCGGCACCCGCCAGCAACTCGGTGCCCAGGCCCTTCTCGGCCAGGAACTGCTCCAGCAGCGGCATCAGCGGCCCCAGGCGCTCATCCAGGGTGTCGCGCACGGTGTCGACGAAGACCTGGGTCTGGCGCTCGATCTCGATGTTGAGCCGGTCGCCCGGGCCCTTCTCGGCGAAGGTGGTCATGCGCAGGGTCTCAGGGATCAGCCAGACCTCGAACCAGCCCGCCTGGCGGTCGGCCTCGGCCACGGTCAGGCTGGCGCCGTTGATGGCGATGTAGCCCTTGGCGAACACGTAGCGCATCCACGGCGGGGGCACCTGGATGCGCAGCACCTGGTTGTTCTCGGGGCGGCGCACCTCGACCACCTGGGCGGTGAAGTCGATGTGGCCCGAGAGCGGATGACCGCCGATTTCGGCACCGTCCCTGGCAGCGCGCTCGACGTTGACGCGGCTGCCCTCGACCAGCCCGCCCAGCGAGGTCAGGTTGAGGCTTTGCAGCATCACGTCGAAGTCCGCAGCGTCATCGCCATGCAGTGCGGTGACGGTCAGGCAGACGCCGTCGGTGCTGACGCTGGCACCGATGGCCAGGCCCTGGGCAAAGCCCGGCGGGAAACGCAGCGTGAAGCTGCGCAGGCCCGGTCGGTCGATGATGCGCTCGACAGTGGCGACGCCCTGGACGATCCCGGTGAACATGGTGGGGAGATGGAGAACCGATGGGGGTCCGATTGTCGCCGCTGTTCAGACGGCCTGCCGGGCGGTCCAGCGACGCACGGCTTGCAGCGCCTCCTCCCAGGCGACGAGGTAGGCGCTGGCCAGGCGCGCGCTGGCGGTGAGATCGCCGCTGCGCGCCGCCGCCTCCAGCACCACGGCCTGCTGTTGCAGGCGCAGCGCCCCGATGGCACCGGCTGCCGACATGGCGGTGTGGGCCAGCCGGCCGACACGGTCGAGTTCACCGCGCGCCAGCGCCTCGAGCAACTGCTCGCGGTCCCCGGCATGGGCCTGGGCGAAGGCCTGCAGCAGACGGCGCTGCAGGTCCTCGCGCCCCATGCAGCGCTGCAGACCCAGGCCGAAATCCACGCCACCGGTGACCGCGGGCAGCGCCTGCGGGGCGGCCGCGTCGTCGGCCCGCCAGCCCAGCCAGTGGGCCAGCGTGCGGAACAACTGCACCGGCTCGTAGGGTTTGACGATGACGTCGTCCATGCCGGCCAGCAGACACAGCTCGCGGTCGCGCGCCATCGCATGGGCGGTCATGGCCAGGATCGGCCGGCCCGGCCCCCAGGCCGCGCGCAGCCGGCGCGCCACCTCGTGGCCGTCCAGGCCAGGCATCTGCACATCCAGCAGCACCAAATCGTGCGTGCCCGCCAGCGCGGCCGCCAGCGCCTGCTCGCCGTCGACGGCCATGTCCACCCGCGCGCCGGCCACGTCGCACAACAGGTCGGCGGCCACCAGGCGGTTGAGCGCGTTGTCCTCGGCCAGCAGCAGATGGCGGCCGCGCAGCCAGGCCAGCTCGGGCGGCGGGGCCGCCGCGGGGCGCAGCACCACCGTGGCGCGCTGCTGCAGCAGGGGCAACAGGGTCTCGGGCGTCACCGGCTTGGCCAGGTAGCCGCTGAAGCCGGCCTCGCGCGCACGCGCGGCCACGCCCTGGTCGCCATAGGCCGTGACCATCACCAGCGGCGGGCAGGCGGTGCCCAGGTGCTGGCGCAGGCGCTCTGCGGCCTCGAACCCGTCGATGCCGGGCATGCGCCAGTCGATCAAGGCCAGGTCGTGGGGGTGCCCGGCCAGCAGGGACCGGGCCTCGTCGACCGTGCCCGCCTGGCTGACGCCGCAGCCCATGGCGCCCAGCAGGTCGGCCAGGATGGCGCGCGCGGCGGCGCTGTCATCCAGCACCAGCACCTGGCGGCCCTGGCCCGCCTGCGGCCAGGCCGGCTCGGACGCTGCGCCGGGCACACGACCGAAGGGCAGCAGCACGGTGAACTCGCTGCCCCGCCCCGGCTCGCTGCGCACCGAGATCGAGCCGCCCATGCGCTCCACCAGCTGGCGGCTGATCGCCAGGCCCAGGCCGGTGCCGCCATGGCGCCGCGTGGTGGAGGCGTCGAGCTGCTCGAAGGGCTGGAACAGGCGGGCCTGCTGTTCGGCGTCCATGCCGGCGCCGGTGTCGCGCACGCTGAAGCGCAGGCGCCAGCCGTCGCCGTCCTGGGCCTCGGCCTTGACGGTGACGACGACGATCTCGCCGCGCTCGGTGAACTTGACTGCGTTGCCGCACAGGTTGAGCAGCACCTGGCCCAGGCGCAACGCATCGCCGACCAGCTCGCGCGGCACATCGGGCGCGGTGTGCAGCAGGAAGTCCAGGCCCTTGTCCGAGGCCCCGTGGCCGACGATGGACGTGACCCGGTCGAGCACCTCCTGCAGCACGAAGGGCTCGTGCTCGATCTGCAGCTTGCCGGCCTCGATCTTGGAGAAGTCCAGCACGTCGTTGAGGATGCCCAGCAGCGACTGCGCCGCCGACTGGATGTGCTGCAGGTACTCGCGGCTGCGCGGGCCGAGCTGCTCATCGCGCAGCGCCAGGCCCGACAGGCCGATGATGGCGTTCATGGGCGTGCGGATTTCGTGACTCATGTGGGCGAGGAAGTCAGCCTTGGCGCGACCGGCCGCGTGGGCCTCGTCGCGCGCCAGCAGCAGCGCCTCGTTGCTCGCCTCCAGCTCCAGCGTGCGGTCAGCCACCCGCTGCTCCAGGCCCTGGTTCAGGGCCCGCAGCTCGCGCTCGGCGCGGCGGCGGGCCGAGATGTCCTCGACGAAGACCAGCGTCTCCTGCTCCGAGCGGAAGGGTACGTCGGTGACCGAGATGTGGCACTCGAACTCGCTGCCGTCCAGGCGCCGGCCGATGGTCTCGTAGCCGTCCTCGACCGCCAGGCCGGCCTGGCGCTGCGGCGGGCCATCTCCGGGCGGGCCGACGGCGCGATCAGGTCGGGCACCTGCAGTGATTCGATCGCCACCCCATCGGCCAGGCCGAACAGGCGGCGAAAGGCGGGGTTGCCATAGACGACCCGCTCGCCGGCGGACACGCCGATGGCCACGGGCGCGGCCTCGATCAGGCGGCGAAAGCGCCCTGGCTCGGCGTCGGTCTCGGAGCGTCGCTCGCTCGGTGTGCTCTCCATCGGCAGCCCCTCTCGGTACGGCATCGGTGCGGCGGACCGGCCCGATGATGCCGCAGCACGGCGCCGCTGGCGAGTCTCAGCCCGTCGCCAGCCCCGGCAGCGGGTGCGCGGCCAGCCAGGCGGCCTCGGCGTCGGTCCACAGCCGCGTGCGGGCCTTGAAGTGCAGTCCCTCAGCATCCTCCAGCGAGAAGCTGCCCAGGCTGCCCTGCCCGACATCCAGGATCAGCTGCGTGCCCTGCATGTAGTCGGCCTGGGTGCGGCCCACCCACATCGTCACGCCGTCGATCTCGCCGTAGTGCAGGTCATCCGGCGTGAGGCGCATCTCGCCGGGCTGGAAGGCCATCGGGGTCGAGCCGTCGCAGCAGCCGTGCGACTGGTAGAGGAAGATCGCGCCGTGGCGCTGGCGCAGCCGCTGCAGCAGGTCTCGGGCGGCATCGGTGGCCACCACGCGCTGAACCGGGTCCATCGTGTGCTCCTGGATGAAAAAAGGGCAGCCCGGAGGCTGCCCTGCCAAGATCGCCCGGGGCCGACCAGGCCCACAGGCGTCCCGATCACGAAGAAACAGGCCGGCTCAGAAGAAGCCCAGCTTGTGCGGGCTGTAGCTGACCAGCAGGTTCTTGGTCTGCTGGTAGTGGTCCAGCATGACCTTGTGCGTCTCGCGGCCGATGCCCGACTCCTTGTAGCCACCGAAGGCGGCGTGCGCCGGGTAGGCGTGGTAGCAGTTGGTCCACACGCGGCCGGCCTGGATGCCGCGGCCCATGCGGTAGGCACGGTTGCCGTCACGGCTCCAGACGCCGGCGCCCAGGCCGTAGGGGGTGTCGTTGGCAATGGCCAGCGCCTCGGCCTCGTCCTTGAAGGTGGTCACGGCCAGCACCGGACCGAAGATCTCCTCGCGGAACACGCGCATGTTGTTGTGGCCCTTGAACAGCGTCGGCTGGATGTAGTAGCCGCCCGACAGGTCGCCACCCAGCTGGGCCGCGCTGCCGCCGATCAGGACCTGGGCGCCCTCCTGCTTGCCGATCTCCAGGTAGGACTGGATCTTGTCCATCTGCATGGCCGAGGCCTGGGCGCCGATCATGGTGTCGGTGTCCAGCGGGCTGCCCTGCTTGATGGCCGCCACGCGCGGCAGCACGCGGGCCATGAACTTGTCGTAGATCGATTCCTGGATCAGCGCGCGCGACGGGCAGGTGCAGACCTCGCCCTGGTTGAAGGCGAACAGCACCAGGCCCTCGATCGCCTTGTCGAAGAAGGCGTCGTCGGCATCGGCCACATCCTCGAAGAAGATGTTGGGGCTCTTGCCGCCCAGCTCCAGCGTGGCGGGGATCAGGTTGGCGGCCGCAGCCTGGCCGATGATCTTGCCGGTGGCGGTGGAGCCGGTGAAGGCGATCTTGGCGATGCGCTTGCTGGTGGCCAGCGGCATGCCGGCCTCGCGACCAAAGCCGTTGACGATGTTCAGCACGCCCGGGGGCAGCAGGTCGGCGATCAGCTCGGCCAGCACCAGGATCGACACCGGGGTGCTCTCGGCGGGCTTGAGCACCACGCAGTTGCCGGCACCCAGCGCGGGGGCCAGCTTCCAGGCGGCCATCAGGATCGGGAAGTTCCAGGGAATGATCTGGCCGACCACGCCCAGCGGCTCGTGCAGGTGGTAGGCCACCGTGTTCTCGTCGATCTCGCTGATCGCGCCTTCCTGGGCCCGCACGCAGCCGGCGAAGTAGCGGAAGTGGTCCACGCTCAGCGGGATGTCGGCGGCCAGGGTCTCGCGGATCGGCTTGCCGTTGTCCACGGTTTCGGCGTAGGCCAGCTTCTCCAGGTTGGCTTCCAGGCGGTCGGCGATCTTCAGCAGGATGTTGGCGCGCTCGGCCGGGCTGGTCTTGCCCCAGGCGTCCTTGGCCTTGTGGGCGGCGTCCAGGGCCAGCTCGATGTCGGCCTCGGTGGAGCGGGCGGCCTGGGTGTAGACCTTGCCGTTGATCGGCGTGATCACATCGAAGTACTGGCCGCCCTGCGGCGCGACGAACTTGCCGCCGATGAAGTTGTCGTAGCGGGCCTTGTACTGGACCGGGGCGCCGGCAGTGCCGGGAAGGGCATACAGCATGGGGTGTCTCCTGTGGTGGCTTGCGGCGCCGTGAACCGTTCACTGCGCAGCGCGGCGGCCGCATCGCAGCGTTTGTGCCAGCGCAAGTTCCGCCAGGAATCGCGCCTTCGCCGTCCAAAGCGGGCCCGGAATCTGCACCGCGTTGTGCAGCACCGGCTGATCACCGGCGCACCTGTTCCGACACGACGCAGATGACCCCGCAGATCCTGCACAAACCGTCTCCAGATGGGCCCCCCCCGCCGCCAACCCTGGTGATCACCCTCATGCACGAGTTTGCATAGGTCGATGCGACTGTTCCTTGGCTGAACCATGCACCACGCCCTCACCCCCGTCCTGCCCCCTGCCGATGTGCGCGAGGCCCGAAGGCAGCTGAACAACTCCGGCGAGGTTTCGACCGAACTGCTGGGACCCCTGCTGGCGCGCAGCTGGCAGCGCTGCGCCAGCGCCGGCCTGCAGCCGGACGGCCGCACGCCCGGCACGCCGCACGCCTCTGCGGCCCAGCTGGCGCGGGCCCTGGAGCTGCAGCGCGACCTGCTGTCGCACGCCCGCCCGGTGATGGAGTTCCTGCACGAGCAGACCCGCGACACCGACAGCATGGTCATCCTGGCCGACGCCCAGGGCATGCTGCTGCACGCGCTGGGCGACGACCACTTCATCGACCGCGCCGAGCGCGTGGCGCTGCGCCCCGGCGCCAACTGGCACGAGCGCTGGCGCGGCACCAACGCGATCGGTACGGCGCTGCAGGAGGCGCAGCCGGTGTCGGTGCATGCCGGCGAACACTACCTGGAGCGCAACGGCTTCCTGACCTGCGCCGCCGCGCCGATCCACGACCCCACCGGCCGGGTGCTGGGCGCCCTGGACCTGTCGGGCGACCACCGCGGTTTTCACCGCCACACACTGGGCCTGGTGCGCTCGGCGGTGCGCATGATCGAGCACGGGCTCTTCCAGTCGCGCCACGGCCAGGGCCTGCGCCTGCGCCTGCACGCCCAGCGCGACGGCCTGGGCTCGCTGACCGAGGGCCTGCTGGCACTCAGCGAAGACGGCTGGCTGGTCGGCGCCAACGACACCGCGCTGAAGCTGCTGGGCCTGGGCTGGGCCGATGTGGCCGCCCGTCGCCTGCCCGACCTGCTGGCGCTGGACACGCTGCAGCTGCTGGCCAGCGCCCACCGCGGCCTGCGCCAGCCACAGGCCACGCAGACCCGCGATGGCCGCAGCCTGTGGTGGATCGCCGAAGCCGATCGGCAGACCGTGGCCTCGCTGCGCACGCCCGTGCCGGCACCCGCGCTGCCCCCGGCGGCCGATGCCCTGGCCGCGCTGGACACCGGCGACAGCGCGCTGCGCGCGGCGCTGGAACGTGCGCGGCGCGTGCAGGGCAAGCCGATCGCGCTGCTGCTGCTGGGCGAATCGGGCGTCGGCAAGGAGGTCTTTGCCCGGGCCGTGCATGCCAGCGGCCCGCGGCGCGAGCAGGCCTTCGTGGCGGTGAACTGCGCGGCCTTGCCCGACACCCTGATCGAGGCCGAGCTGTTCGGCTACCGCCCCGGCGCCTTCACCGGCGCCCACCGTGACGGCGCTCCCGGCCGCATCCGCGAAGCCGATGGCGGCACGCTCTTCCTGGACGAGATCGGCGACATGCCGCTGGCGATGCAGGGCCGCCTGCTGCGCGTGCTGCAGGAGCGCCAGGTGACACCGCTGGGTGGCGGCAAACCGGTTCCGGTGAACATCCAGCTGATGTGTGCGACCCACCGGCCGCTGCGCGAGGACATGAAGGCCGGCCGCTTCCGCGAGGACCTGTACTACCGCATCAATGGCCTGGCCTTGCAATTGCCAGCACTGCGCGACCGCCAGGACCTGGCCGAGTTGGTGCGGCGCCTGCTGGGCGAGATCCGTCCCGGCCTGGCCACCGTGCTCTCACCCGAGCTGGCCACGCTGGCGGCCCGCTACGCCTGGCCCGGCAACCTGCGCCAGCTGGCGAATGCGCTGCGCACCGCCTGCGCCCTGATGGACGAGCGCGAGGACGAGATCGGCTGGGAGCATCTGCCCGACGATCTGGCCGAGGACCTGCGCCAGCTGCGCGAACGCACGGCCTCAGCGCCAGGCGCTGCGGCGGCCGAAGGCACGCTGCGCGAACTGGAGCGCCAGCAGGTCGAGGCGGCGATGGCCCTGGCCCGGGGCAATGTGTCGGAAGCGGCGCGCCGTCTGGGCGTGAGCCGCAACACGCTCTACCGGCGTCTGCGCCAGAGCGGCCACTGAGCGGGTCGCGCCAGCAGCGGCGCTCAGAAGTACTCGACGGCGTCGGCGGTGGCGTCGGCGGCCGGTGCGGACGAGGCCGCGGATGGCGACAGGTTCGCCGCCGGTGCCGAGGCCATCGGTGCCCCTGCCGAGACCGGTGCCGTCGACGGCGGCGCGTCGCCATCGCCCAGCCGGAAGGCGCCCAGCACCGATTCGAGCTGCTGACCGCGGTTGTGCAGCGCGCCGGCGATGCGCCCCAGCGAAGCGGCCATCGCGGCGTTGTCGCGCGTCAGCTCGTCCACCTCGCGCACTGCGCCCGTGACCGTCTCGATGCTGCCGGCGTGCTCGCTGGTGTCGGCCGACAGCGTGGCGAAAACCTCGCCCACGTTGCGCACCGAGCGCACGATCTCGCCCATCGCCGTTCCCGCGGCATCGACCAGGTCCGAGCCCTGGCGCACCGTCTCGTTGGAGCGCTGGATCAGTCCTTTGATCTGCGATGCGCTGGACGCCGAGCGCAGCGCCAGCGAGCGCACCTCGGCCGCCACCACCGCGAATCCGCGGCCCTGCTCGCCCGCACGCGCCGCTTCGACCGCGGCATTCAGGGCCAGGATGTTGGTCTGGAAGGCGATGCCATCGATGACGCTGATGATCTCGGCGATCTCGCGCGAGGAGGCGTCGATGTCGCGCATCGTGTGGACCACGCGCCCGAACAGCTCGGCACCGTGTTCGGCCTGCTTGGAGGCATGCTCGGCGGTGCTGCGCGCTTCCATCGCGGCATCGGCGCTGCTCTTGACGATCACGCTGATCTGCTCGAGCGTCATGACGGCGTCGCGCAGCCCGGCCGCGCCGCGCTCAGTGCGCGCCGTCAGCTGGTGGGATTCCTGGGCCAGTTCGGCCGAGGCCGATTGCACCTCGGACGACGCGGTCCGGGCCTCGCGCAGCGCGCCGGCCATGCGGTCCTGCAGGTCCCGCAGGCGCTTGCCCAGCGTCGACTCGGCGCGCACCGCGCTGAGGTTCAGGCGGATCGGCCCCTGCTGGCCCATCGCCCGGACCAGGAAGGTGACATCGGCGTTCTCGGCGAACTGGCGGCCCAGGTGCAAGGTACGGGTCGACAGCAGCGCCCCCTGCACCAGCACCAGCAGCAGCGGCAAGGGCTGCAGCGGCATCGCAACCAGGCCGCTGAGCGAGAGCAGCAGCGGCGTGGCCACCAGCGCCACGGTGGCCGCCACCAGCAGTGGCAGGCTGCGCAGCGGCGGCAGCAGGCTCAGCGCCAGCATCGACACCAGCGCGCCCTGGGCCATGTCGGGGCCCAGCGCCTGCCAGGCCACGGCCATCAGCACCTGCGCCATGCCGACCGCCACCGTGTCCAGGCGACGCCAGCGGCGCCAGGCCCACCACACGATGCCCAGGGCGACACCGACCATGGGACCCAGCCAGACCGCGTCGCCGGGCGTGGCATGAACGCCCAGCAGCGCCAGCAAGGCCAGGACGGCGAGGCCGGGCAGGAAGGAAGCGTTGGAGCTTGGCATCTCGGAACAGGTCCAGCCGCCGCGACGGGCGCGGCTGGGTCAGGGTTGAGGAATGGGGGGCAGCTTACGGGGATCCCGCGACCCAGCGTCTGGCGATATGCACCGCTGTGGGGCCGTATATGCGGGCTTCGGCGTGCCGCAAGCGCCCTAGAGTCCGCTCAGGCACCCTGGTGGCGGGTACGCGCCACGCCCGGGTGAATGACAGACACGGCCAACGCCTGCATTGAGGACCCCACCCATGAAGCGCATCCTGATCGTCGAGGACCAGCCCGACATCCGCGAACTGATCCGCATGAGCCTGGAAGCCAGCGACTTCGAAATCCACGAGGCCGAGGATGGCGAGTCCGCGCTGCAGATGACCCGCCAGCTGCAGCCCGACCTGCTGCTGCTGGACGTGATGATGCCGGGCTCGATCGACGGCATCGGCGTGTGCCAGAAGCTCAAGGGCGATGCGGCGCACAAGCGCACCCGCATCGTGATGCTGTCGGCGCGCAGTGGTGCCGCCGACCGCCAGGCCGGGTTGCGCGCCGGTGCCGACGACTACCTGGTCAAGCCGTTCAGCCCGCGCCAGTTGCTGCAGGTCGTGCGGCGCAGCCTCTGACACCACCGGCCCACCGAACTGCGGGAAGCATTGCGTGGAAGTCATCGAACACCACCGCCGTCGTCGCACGCCAAGAGTCGTCGGTGCACCGGACGGCGCGCTGGCGCGCGGGCTGGGGCGGCCCTGGCTGACCGCTGCGGCCGTGATCGGCCTGGTGCTGGCTGCCGGCCTGTCCGATCATCTGGCCCTGCCGGCCGCGGGCCTGCTGGCCCTGCTGCTGTGGCGGCAATCCAGCCTGCGCTGGCATGCCGAGCGGTCCACCGCCGACCGCGGCGACGAGGTGGCCGCGCGCACCCGCTGGCTGGACGCGGTCAGTGGCCTGTCGCCCGACGCCGTCCTGGTGTTCGAGCGCGACACCGACGGGCAGCTGCGCCTGGTCTTCACCAATCCGGCCTTCAGCGAACTGTTCGGCCTGCGGCCGCAGGAACTGCTGGGCCTGAGCGAGGCCGCCACCGACGAATGGCTGGCCGGACTGGCCAGCGACGAGCGCCCGATGCCGCCGCTGCTGGACGGCGACGCCCGCATCGAGCTGGCCGGGCCGCCGCTGCGCACCCTGCTGCGCACCTCGCGCGAGGACCGCAGTCAGCGGGTCTACTACTTCCGCGACATCACCCACGAGACCGCGGTGGAGCGCCTGAAAAGCGAGTTCCTGACCACCGCTGCGCACGAGCTGCGCACCCCGCTGGCCAGCGTCTACGGCTTCTCCGAACTGCTGGCCAGCGGCCGGCTCAGCGAGGAGCGCCGGCAGCAGGTCTGCAGCGTCGTGCACCGCCAGGCGGGCGTGCTCAAGCACCTGGTCGACGAGCTGCTGGACCTGGCGCGCCTGGATGCCCGCGGCGACGCCGACTTCCAGCGCCAGCCCTGTGACCTGCGGGAGATCGCCAGCGAGGCCATCGAATCGGCGCAGTCGCCCGACGAGGACCAGCGGCTCCAGTGCGCCTGCGGCGAGCAGGCGCTGTGGGTCATGGGCGACGCCTCGCGGCTGCGCCAGGCGCTGGTGAACCTGCTGGCCAATGGCCTGAAGTACTCCATCGCACCCGCACCGGTGCAGCTGCAGCTGCACCACGAGCACCTGGACGGCCAGGACTGGGCGGTGGCCACGGTCAGCGACCAGGGCATTGGCATGACGGCCGAGCAGCAGCAGCGCGCCTTCGAGCGCTTCTACCGCGCCGACCCGTCCGGCCATCTGCTCGGTGCCGGGCTGGGCCTGTCGATCGTGCAGGAGATCGTGCAGCACCATGGCGGCCGCATCGACCTGCGCAGCCAGGCCGGCGTGGGCAGCCATTTCTCGGTGTGGCTGCCCGTCTGTGGGGCGGCGCAGACCCCGGCGGTTCAGGCCCTCGAGGCCGCCGAACTCACCAGCTGACTTCGCGATCGGGCGTGGCGCCGATGCGGTGGATCGACAGATCCGCGCCCTCGTACTCTTCCTCCTGGCTCAGGCGCAGGCCCAGCACCGCCTTGATCACGCCATAGACCACCAGACCGCCGGCAAAGGCCCAGGCCACACCAGCCAGCGTGCCGATCAGCTGCGCGCCGAGCGTGACGCCCCCCAGTCCGCCCAGCGCGGTCTGACCGAAGATGCCGCAGGCGATGCCGCCCCAGGCGCCGCACAGGCCATGCAGCGGCCAGACGCCCAGCACGTCGTCGATCTTCCAGCGGTTCTGCGTCAGCGTGAACAGCGAGACGAAGATCGCCCCGGCCACGCCGCCCACCACCAGCGCGCCGGCCGGATGCATCAGGTCGGATCCGGCGCACACCGCCACCAGGCCGGCCAGCGGGCCGTTGTAGGCGAAGCCGGGGTCGTTCTTGCCCATCACCACCGCCACCAGCGTGCCGCCGACCATGGCCATCAGCGAATTCACCGCCACCAGGCCCGAGATCTTGTCGATCGTCTGCGCGCTCATCACGTTGAAGCCGAACCAGCCCACCGCCAGGATCCAGGCGCCCAGCGCCAGGAAGGGAATGCTCGACGGCGGATGCGCGCTCATCGCGCCGTCCTTGCGGTAGCGGTTCTGCCGCGCGCCCAGCAGCAGCACCGCGGCCAGGCCGATCCAGCCGCCCACCGCGTGCACCACCACCGAGCCGGCGAAGTCATGGAACTCGGCACCGGCCACGCCCTTGAGCCAGGCCTGCAGCTCGAACTTGCCGCCCCAGACCACCCCCTCGAACAGCGGGTAGATGAAGCCCACCAGCAGCGCCGTGGCCAGCAGCTGCGGCTGGAAGCGGGCCCGCTCCGCGATGCCCCCCGAGACGATGGCCGGAATCGCCGCGGCAAAGGTCAGCAGGAAGAAGAACTTGACCAGCTCGTAGCCGTTCTTCTGGGCCAGCGTCTCGGCACCACTGAAGAAGTCGACGCCATAGGCGACGGTGTAGCCCACAAAGAAGTAGGCGATGGTCGAGACGGCAAAGTCGACCAGGATCTTGACCAGGGCATTGACCTGGTTCTTCTTGCGCACCGTGCCCAGCTCCAGGAAGGCGAAGCCTGCGTGCATGGCCAGCACCATGATGGCGCCGAGCAAAATGAACAGGGCGTCGGTGCCCTGCTTGACCTGATCCATCGTGACTCTCCGGTGGGGGCGGCGCACCACGGCCGCGCGAAAACCGCACCAGGAAAGCAATCGATGTGCCCGCGTTGGTGCACTCAGGCACCCGTTGCACCGCGCCGCGGCGCATGGATGCGCACCACGGCCGCGCGAATGCGCCCACCTACAGTGCGCTTTCGCACCTGTTTAGTGCGCCATGTAGGTCAGTGCCGGCTCACATCATTTCGGCCGTGCGCACCGCGACCAGCACCACCTCGCCCCGCTCCTCCCGCGGGCGATGGCGCAGCCACCAGACGCTGCCCTTCTTGACCGCCCAGGGCCGCAGCGTGCCGGCGTCGGCGCCCAGGCGCGCGCCGGTCATCAGGTAGGCCGCCACCAGCCCCAGCGTCGGTTGATGGCCGACCACCAGCACCGGCTCGCGGGCCTCGGGCCAGCGCGCCGCGGCCAGCAGGCCCTCGACACTGCCCTCGGGCGACAAGGCCTCGACCAGCTTGACCCGCCGCTCCAGCGCGGCGGCCGTCTGCTGGCAGCGCAGCGCCGGGCTGCTCAGCACACGGGTGCCGGCTGGCAGGAACCGGTTCAGCCACTCGGCGGCCCGCCGCGCCTGCTTCAGGCCGCGGGGGGTCAGGCCGCGGTGCGGGTCGTCGATGCCGGGGGCCAGTTCCTCGGCCTCGGCATGGCGCCACAGGATCAGGTCCATTCAGCCCCCGTAGCGGCGCAGCAGAGCGGTCTGCGCGCCCGGCCCGTCGGTGCCGACCCGCTCATAGCGGCCGTCGGAACGCAGCTGCCAGGCATCCCGCGCATCGTGCAGGTAGGGCACCAGGGCCTCGTCGATCACGCGCTGGCGCAGCGCCGGATCGCGCACCGGCCAGGCCACTTCCACGCGGCGGGTCATGTTGCGGTTCATCCAGTCGGCGCTGGACAGCCACAGCTGCTCCTCGTCGGGGGCATCGCCCCAGCGCAGGTAGATGATCCGTGAATGTTCCAGGAAGCGGCCGACGATCGAGCGCACCCGCACCCGCTCGGTCCAGCCGGGCAGCCCGGGCGGCAGCATGCAGGCGCCGCGCACCACCAGATCGATCTCGGCGCCGGCCTGGGCGGCGCGCACCAGCGCATCGATCAGCGGCAGGTCGGTCAGCGCATTGCACTTGAGCACCACGCGGGCGGGCCGGCCGGCGCGGGCAGCATCGGCCACGCGGCGCAGGCAACCCAGCAGGCGATCCTGCATCACGAAGGGGGCCGTCAGCAGCTGACGCGGGGGGCGCACCCGGGCCTGGCTGGCGATCTGCTGGAACACCCCCTCGGCGTCGGCGCACAGCGCCGGGTCAGCGGTCAGCATGCCCAGGTCGGTGTAGAAGCGCGCGGTCTTGGGGTTGTAGTTGCCGGTCGACAGGTGCAGGTAGTCGCGCAGGCGGGTGCGACCGCGGCGGTCGGTCTCGCGGCGCGTCACCAGCAGCAGCTTGGCGTGGGTCTTCAGACCGACCACGCCGTACACCACCTGGGCGCCCACGGCCTCCAGGCGCTCGGCCCAGTTGATGTTGGCCTCTTCATCGAAGCGGGCCTTCAACTCGACCACCGCCGTGACTTCCTTGCCGCGCCGCGCCGCCTCGACCAGCAGGTCGCCCAGCACCGACTTGTCGCCGGTGCGGTAGATCGTCTGGCGGATCGCCAGCACCTCGGGGTCGTGCACCGCCTGGCGCAGGAACTCGACGACCGGCTCGAAGCTCTCGAAGGGGTGGTGCAGCAGCAGGTCGCGCTGCTGCAGCAGGTTGAACACCGATTCGCCGCGCGGCCAGCCGTGCTCGGGCCAACGTGGCTCGAAACCCGGAAATCGCAGGCCACCGGGATCGTCGGCCTGGTCGATCAGCTGGTTCAGGCGCACCAGGTTGACGGGACCGTTGACGCGGTAGACGGCGGCATCGGGCAGATCGAACTGCTCCAGCAGCAGGCGCCACAGCGCCTCGGGGCAGGTGTTGACCACCTCCAGCCGGATTGCCTCGCCGTAATGGCGGGTGCTCAAACCCGAGCGCAGGGCCTGGCGCAGGTTGGCCACGTCCTCCTCGTCGACATCCAGGTCGGAGTCGCGGGTGACTCGGAACTGCGAGAAGGCCTCCACCGTGCGCCCCGGGAACAGCGCCTCCAGGTGCGCCCGCATCACGCTGGTCAGCATCACGAAGACCTGCTGGCCCGGTGCGCACACCTCCGCCGGCAGGCGGATCACCCGCGGCAGCACGCGTGGCACCTTGACGATGGCGATCGCGTTCTCGCGCCCGAAGGCATCCTGGCCCGAGAGCTGGACGATGAAGTTCAGCGACTTGTTGGCCACCAGCGGAAACGGATGCGCCGGGTCCAGCACCACCGGCATCAGCAGCGGTCGCACCTCGCGTTCGAAGAAGCGCTCGACCCAGCGCCGCTGGGCCGGGTCACGCTCGGCATGGTTGACGATGCGCAGGCCCTGGGCGGCCAGCGCCGGCATCACCTCGTCGTTGAACAGCGCGTACTGCTCGTCGATCAGCGCATGGGCCTCGGCCGCCACACTGGCCAGGCTGCCCGGTGCGCTGGTGCCGCTGCGCGCGGCCTCGACCACGTCGGCAAAGCGCACCTCGAAGAACTCGTCCAGGTTGGACGAGACGATGGTGATGTAGCGCAGCCGCTCAAGCAGCGGCACGTCCGGGCGGCGCGCCTGGGCCAGCACGCGGCGGTTGAACTCCAGCAGGGAGCGCTCGCGGTCGAGCAGGGGCACGGCATGGTCCGGACGGGTCATGCCGGGCAGTGTATGAAGACCGCGTGACGCTCCCGTGACAGCTGGCCGGCAGACCGCCGGCCAGCTGTCACACGCCAGACCCGGGCTCAGGCCGCATCAAAGGGCAATCGGCGGATCGGCTTGCCGGTCAGACGTGCCACGGCATTGGCAAAGGCCGGTGCCAGCGGCGGCAGGCCCGGCTCGCCCATGCCGGTGGGCGCGTCGGCGCTGGGCACGATGTGCACCGAGAAGCTGGGCATGTCGCTCATCCGGGCCACGGTGTAGTCGCCGAAGTTCTGCTGCTCCACCACGCCGTCCTTCAAGGTGATCGCCGCGCCAGGCAGGCACATGCCCAGGCCCATCAGCGCCGCACCCTGGACCTGGGCTTCCACCGTGCGCGGGTTGACCGCCAGGTTGCAGTGCACGCCCGCGGTGACCCGGTGCAGCGTCGGCCGGCCACCCTGCAGCGAGGCCTCGACCACATAGGCCACCACCGAATTGAAGGACTCGTGCAGCGCCACGCCCCAGGCGCGACCGGCGGGCAGCGGCGTCTTGCCGTAGCCGCTGCGCGCCACGGCCAGCTCCAGCGCCGCGCGGTGGCGCGGGTGCTTGTCGCCCATCAGGGCCAGCCGGTAGGCGACCGGGTCCTGGTTCGTCTCGCGGGCGATCTGGTCGAGCAGCGTCTCCATCACGAAGGCGGTGTGGGTGCTGCCCACGCTGCGCCACCACAGCACCGGCACGTTCTGTTTAGGATGGTGCACGGTCAGGCGCATCGGCAAGGCGTAGGGTTCGCGCATGCCTTCGACCGCGGTGTTGTCGATGCCGTTCTTGACCATCATGGCCTCGAAGGGACTGCCCGAGACGATGGACTGGCCGACGATCACATGGTCCCAGGCCAGCACGCGGCCCTGGGCGTCAAAGCCGATCTCGGCGCGGTGCAGGTGCATCGGGCGGTAGTAGCCGCCGCGCAGGTCGTCCTCGCGCGTCCAGACAGTCTGGATCGGCGCCTTCAGGCCCGCCGCCCGGGCCGCCTTGGCGATCCCGCAGGCCTCGACCAGGTAGTCGCTGGTGGGGATCGCGCGGCGGCCGAAGCCGCCCCCCGCCATCTGCACCTGCAGCGCCACCTGCTCGGGTTTCAGGCCCAGCACGCGCGCCGCCGCCATGCCGTCCAGGCCGGGCATCTGCGATCCCGCCCACACGGTGGCACCGTCGTCGCGCAGCTCGACCGTGCAGTTCAGCGGCTCCATCGGCGCATGGGCCAGGTAGGGGAAGCTGAACTCGGCCTCGATGCGCCGGGGCGCGTTGGCCAGCGGCGTCATGTCGGCGTCGAAGTGCTTCGGTCCGGGCTGGCGGGCCAGCGCGCGGTAGTCGGCCAGCTGCCTGGCGCTGTCGACCTTCTCGACACCCGCGGTGTCCCACTCGATCTTCAGGGCCTGGCGCCCCTGGATCGCCGGCCAGGTGCTGCGGGCGATCACCACCACGCCCTCGGCGCCGCGGTCCAGCGGCACGCGCAGCACGGCCTGCACGCCCTTGACCGCCTTGGCGGCGCTGTCGTCCACCGAGCGCGGCTTCGCACCGAAGACCGGGGGCCGAGCCACCACCGCGACCAGTTGGCCCGGGCGCTTCACGTCCAGGCCGAAGGACTGGCGACCGCTGCTCTTGGCGCGCGCGTCCAGGCGCGGCGTGGGTCGGCCCACCAGGCGGAACTGCGCCGGGTCCTTCAACACCACCTTCTCGGGCACGGGCAGGGCCATCGCGGCGGCGGCCAGCTCGCCGTAGCCGGCCTTCTGGCCGGCCGGGCCCAGGACCGTGCCGGCCTCGGTGCGCAGGCTGGCCACATCCACGCTCCAGCGCGTGGCGGCGGCCTGCAGCAGCATCGCGCGGGTGCGCGCACCCAGTTCGCGGTACTGCATGAAGCTGTTTTTGATGGAATTGGAGCCGCCGGTCAGATGCAGGCCGAACAGCGGGTCGGCGTAGGCGCCGTCGTTGGTGCCCAGCTGGCTGCGCACGCGCGACCAGTCGGCGTCCAGCTCCTCGGCCAGCAGCATCGGCAGCGCGGTATTGATGCCCTGGCCGAACTCCAGGCGGTTGACGGTGATCGTGACCGTGCCGTCAGCGCCGATCATGACGAACGCAGCGGGTTGCTGCTGGGGCTTCAGGCCGGCGGCCGGCGTGGCCTGCGCCGCGGCGCCCAGCGGAAACAGGCCCAGGCCGAAGCCTCCGACCACGCCCAGCTTCAGGAACTGGCGGCGGGGGAGTTCGGCAGGCTCGGTGGCATCGCGCGCCAGCAGGTGCTGCAGGGCGCGGGGCATCTCGGCGGTGAGGTCGAAGTGCATGCGGTGTCTCCCTTCAGGCCAGCGCGCGGGCGGCGTCTGCCACCGCGGCGCGGATGCGTTCATAGGTGCCGCAGCGGCAGATGTTGCCGCTCATCGCGGCATCGATCTCGGCCGGCGTGGGCTGCTTCCCGCGCGGCAGCGTCGCCAGGAAGGCACTGGCGGCCATCACCTGCCCGCTCTGGCAGTAGCCGCACTGGGCCACGTCGTGGCGCACCCAGGCGTCCAGCACCGCGCGGCCGACTCGGTCGTCGCCGCCGGTCACCGCCTCGATGGTGGTGATGCGCTGACCCTGCACCGCGCCCACCGGCGTCACGCAGGACCGCGTGGCCTGGCCGTTGAGGTGTACCGTGCAGGCGCCGCACTGCGCGGCGCCGCAGCCGAACTTGGTGCCGGTCAGGCCCAGCTCGTCGCGCAGTGCCCACAGCACCGGCGTGGACGGATCGACGTCGAGCGTGTGCTCGCGTCCGTTGACGTTCAGTGAAGCCATCGAGGGGTCTCCCGGTTCTTGAAGGGGCCAGTGTCCCGGCAGGGGGCCGGGTGGCGGTAGCCTGATGCTGCGCGATGCTTGCCCAAAACTGCGTGCGCGGCGGACCGCTGGGCAAGACCTGGTTAGCATGCACCGACCATGTTGCCTGTCGACCCGCTGTCCCGCCTGCGCCACCGCCTATTGACCCATGCGCCCAATGGGGGCATGCAGGCCGCTGCAGCGCTGCCGGACCTGCGGCTGATCCGCAACGAGCAGCCCTACAGCAACCACTGCGGCGCCTATGAACCCTGCGTGGCGCTGATCGTCCAGGGGCGCAAGCGTCTGGCACTGGGCGGCACGCTGCTGGACTACGGACCCGAGCGCTACCTGATCGCCTCGATGGAGCTGCCGGTGACCGCCGCGCTGCTTGAGGCCAGCCCCGAGCGGCCCTATCTGGCGCTGGCGCTGCGCCTGAACCCGCGCGAGATCGCCTCGCTGATGCTGGAGGCGCCGCCCACCGCAGCCGCCGGCCGCGCAGACGACGACCGCGCCCTGGGCACCGGCGCGGTCACGCCCCCCCTGCTGGATGCCTTCGACCGCCTGCTGGCCCTGCTCGACCAGCCGGAGGACATCCCGGCGCTGGCGCCGCTGATCCAGCGCGAAATCCACTACCGCCTGCTGTGTGGCGAGGCCGGCGCCCGGCTGCGCCAGATGGCCACCGCCGGCAGCCCCAGCCAGCAGGTCGCCCGCGCGGTGGCGCTGCTGAACCAGCGCTTCGACCAGCCGCTGCGGGTGGACGAGCTGGCGCGCGCGGCAGGCATGGGCGCATCGGTCTTCCACCAGCGCTTCAAGGCGCTCACGGCGATGAGCCCGCTGCAGTACCAGAAGGCCTTGCGCCTGTCCGAGGCGCGCCGGCTGATGCTCTCCGACCGCCTGGACGCCGCAGCGGCCGCCTACCGGGTGGGCTACGAGAGCCCGTCGCAGTTCAGCCGCGAATACGCGCGGCGCTTCGGCGCGCCGCCGGCGCGCGACATTGCGGCGCTGCGCGAGCGCGAGACCGCCTGAGCACCGACCTGGCGCGTGGCCGTGGGACCCCGCAGCCGGGTGCCCCAGTCAATGCGCCTCGTCCCAATTGGCGCCCTGGCCCACTTCGGCCAGCAGCGGGACGCTGAGTTCGGCGGCGCCGGCCATCAGCCGCGGGATCGCCTCGCGCGCCCAGCCGATCTCGGCCTCGGGCACCTCCAGCACCAGTTCATCGTGCACCTGCATCACCATCCGGGTGGCGCGGCCCTCGTCGTCCAGTGCACGCTGCACCGCGATCATCGCCAGCTTGATCAGGTCGGCCGCCGTGCCCTGCATCGGCGCGTTGATCGCCTGGCGCTCGGCGCCGGCCTTGCGCGGGCCGTTGCCGCCGCGGATCTCGGGCAGCACGATGCGCCGGCCGAACAGCGTTTCCACGTAGCCCTTCTCGCGCGCGCTGGCGCGGGTGGCTTCCATGTAGTCGCGCACGCCGGCGAAGCGCTCGAAGTAGCGGTCGATGTAGTTCTTCGCCGCCTTCTGGTCGATGCCCAGGCTTTGCGCCAGACCGAAGGCACCCATGCCGTAGATCAGGCCGAAGTTGATGGTCTTGGCATAGCGGCGCTGCTCGGAGGACACCTCGGCCAGCGGGATGCCGAAGACCTCGGCGGCGGTGGCGCGGTGCACGTCCTGGCCTTCGGCGAAGGCGCGCGTCAGGCCGGGGTCGCCGCTGATGTGGGCCATGATGCGCAGCTCGATCTGCGAGTAGTCGGCGCTCATCAGCACATGGCCCGGCGGCGCGATGAAGGCCTCGCGCACGCGCCGGCCCTCCGCGGTGCGGATCGGGATGTTCTGCAGGTTGGGATCGTTGCTGGCCAGGCGGCCGGTGATCGCCACCGCCTGCGCGTAGTTGGTGTGCACGCGACCGGTCTCGGGGTTGACCATCAGCGGCAGCTTGTCGGTGTAGGTGCCCTTGAGCTTGGCCAAGCTGCGGTGCTCCAGCAGCAGCGCCGGCAGCGGGAAGTCGGCGGCCAGCTCCTGCAGCACCTCCTCGTCGGTGCTGGGGGCGCCGCTGGCGGTCTTCTTCTTGACCGGCAGGCCCAGCTTGCCGAACAGGATCTCGCCGATCTGCTTGGGGCTGGCCATGTTGAAGGGCTGGCCGGCCGCCTCGTAGGCCTGCTGCTCCAGCGCCACCATGCGCTCGGCCAGCTGCTGGCTCTGCGCGGCCAGGCGCGCCGGGTCGATCAGCACGCCGTGGCGTTCGATGCGCTGCAGGATGGCCATCGCCGGCATCTCGATGTCGGCATAGACGCGGCGCAGGCCCGGCTCGGCCTCGATCTGCGGCCACAGCACCTGGTGCAGCTGCACGCACATCTCGCTGTCCTCGCCGCTGTAGGTGCTGGCGCGCTCGATGTCGACCTGCGAGAACGGGATCTGGTTGGCGCCCTTGCCGCACAGCGCCTCGTAGCTCAGGCCCTGGCGGCCCAGGTGGCGCTGCGCCAGCTCCTCCAGGTTGTGGCGCAGGTGGGCCTCGAGCACATAGCTCTGCAGCAGGGTGTCGTGGGTGTAGCCGCGCACCGCGATGCCGTGGTTGGCAAACACATGCAGGTCGTACTTGACGTTCTGGCCCAGCTTGGCGGCGCTGGCATCCTCCAGCCAGGGCCGCAGGCGCGCCAGCACCTCGGCCAGCGGCAACTGGTCCGGGGCGCCGGGGTAGTCGTGGCCGGTGGGCACGTAGGCGGCGCGGCCGGGTTCGACGGCAAAGCTGATGCCCACGATGCGCGCGCGCATCGGATCGAGCGAGTCGGTCTCGGTGTCGAGCGCACTGATCGGCGCGGCCCGCAGGCGGGCGATCCAGTCGTCCAGTTGCTCCAGCGTGTGCACGGTCTGGTAGTCCCGCGGCAAGTCCACCGCGGGCGCGGGGGCGCTGTCGAACAGGTCGGGTGCGGCGGCGGCCGGCGCCACCGACGGCGTGCGGCCCAGCTGCTGCTCCAGCGTGCGCAGTGCGGTCTTGAAGCCGAAGCGGGTGTAGAAGCCGACCAGGCCGTCCAGGTCCGGCGCCCGCAGCGCCAGCGGCTCCAGCGCCGGCCAGCCGGGGATCTGGGCCGACAGGTCGCAGTCGGTCTTCACGGTGATCAGCCGGCGGCCCAGCGGCAGCCAGTCCAGCGCCTTGCGCAGGTTGTCACCAGCCACACCCTTGATGGATTCGGCCGCGGCCACGATGCCATCGAGCGAGCCATGCTCCTGCAGCCACTTGACCGCGGTCTTCGGGCCCACCTTGTCCACGCCAGGCACGTTGTCCACCGCGTCGCCGATCAGCGTCAGGTAGTCGATGATCAGCGACGGCGGCACGCCGAACTTGGCCAGCACGCCGGCCTCGTCCGACACGCTGGGCGGCTTGTCCATGGTGTTGATCAGCGACACCGCCGGCGTCACCAGCTGGGCCAGGTCCTTGTCGCCGGTGGAGATCACCACACGGTGGCCGCTGGCCTCGCCAAAGCGGGCCAGCGTACCGATCGCGTCGTCGGCCTCGATGCCTGGCACCTCCAGCACCGGCCAGCCCAGCAGGCGCACCACCTCGTGGATCGGCTCGATCTGGGCGCGCAGGTCGTCGGGCATCGGCGGGCGGTGCGCCTTGTACTCGGGGTACCACTCGTCGCGAAAGGTCGGACCCTTGGCGTCGAAGACGCACACCGCATGCTCGGCGCCGACGTGCTCGCGCAGCCAGGTCATCATGTTGACCACGCCGTGGATGGCGCCGGTGGGCACGCCCTCGGGGCCGCGCAGGTCGGGCATCGCGTGGTAGGCCCGGTACAGGTAGCTGGAGCCGTCGACCAGCAGCAGGATCGGGGCGTGGGAGGGGGCGTCGTTCATGGGGCGATTCTCGCCCGCCCGCAGACCCGGGCGGCCAGCCTGCCTACAATCGGGCGATGCGCCGTCTTCTTCTCCTGGGCTGCGGGCTGCTGGCCCTGCCTGCCCATGCCGACCCTGTGGCCGGCACGCCCCTGCCTGGCGAGCCGCAGGTGATCCAGCGGGTCACCGAGGACGACCAGGTGCGCATCGAGGAGCTGCGCGTCCGCGGCCAGACCCGCCGCCTGACGGTGCAACCCAAGATCAAGGGTCTGGGCCCTTACGAGATCACGCCGCCCGAACCCGGCCGCGACCCGGCCCAGGACCCCAAGGCCGGCCAGCGCATCTGGTTCTCGCTCAGCTTCTGAATTCCTGCCGGCGCCGGCCCGAGCCGCGCGCCCTCCTCGTCCATGGCGGTCTACACCCAAGTCTCTCCCGATCAGGCCGACGCGCTGCTGGCCCGTCTGGGTCTGGGGCCGCAGCAGGCCCTGGTCCCGGTGGCCAGCGGCATCGAGAACACCAACTACTTCGTCAGCACCGCCGAGGGCGAATGGGTGCTGACCGTCTTCGAGCGCCTGGCCGCCGAGCAACTGCCCTACTACCTGCGCCTGATGGCCCACCTGGCGGCCCACGGCCTGCCGGTGCCGGCGCCGCGGCCCGACGCCAGCGGTGGTCTGGTGCACACGCTGGCGGGCAAGCCGGCGGCGCTGGTGGAGCGGCTGCCCGGTGCACCGGTGGACGCGCCGGACATCCACCACGTGGCCCTGCTGGGCTCGGTGCTGGCCCGGATGCACCTGGCCGTGGCCGACTTTGCGATGCACCAGCCCAACCTGCGTGGCCCGGCCTGGCGCGCCGAGGCCGGCCAGCATGCCCAGGCCTGGCTCCAGGGGGCACCGGCCGAGTTGCTGCGCGCCGAACTGGCCTTCCAGCAGACGCTGGCCGATGCGCCGGCGCTGGCCGCCCTGCCCCAGGGCGCGGTGCATGCCGACCTGTTCCGCGACAACGCCTTGTTCGATGGCGCGCCGGGCCAGGAACAGCTGTCCGGCGTTTTCGACTTCTACTTTGCCGGCCACGACCACTTCATCTACGACCTGGCGGTGGTGCTGAACGACTGGTGTATCGACCTGGACAGCGGCGCGCTCGACGACGCCCGCGCCCAGGCCCTGCTGCAGGCCTACCAGGCGGTGCGCCCGCTGCAGGGCGCCGAGCAGCGCCTGCTGCCCGCCCTGCGCCGCGCCGCTGCGCTGCGTTTCTGGCTGTCGCGCCTGGACGACTGGCACCGCCCGCGTGACGCCCAGTTGCTGACCCCGAAGGACCCGGCCCACTTCGAGCGCGTGCTGCGCCATGCGGTGGACCAACCCTGGCACCCCTGATCATCCGATGCGACTGTCCCTGACGTCCCAACCGGCCTCGGCCGGCCTGCGCTGGTTCAAGGCCGGCTTCCAGGAGCTGCTGCGCCAGCCGCTGGCCTATGCCGGCCTGTTCGCGACCTTCATGCTGGTGGTGTTGCTGATCAGTGTCGTGCCGCTGGTCGGCGGGCCGCTGCTGATGATGTCGATGCCACTGCTGAGCCTGGCCTTCGTGATGGCCGCCGCCGGCACCCGCCGCGGCGTGCCGGTGCGGGTGGCGGTGCTGGTGGCGCCCTGGCGCAGCGGACCGGCGCTGCAGCGGCGTCGTCTGTTCCAGCTGTGCCTGAGCTACGCGGTGGCGCTGACCCTGCTGTTGTGGCTGGCCGGCCTGATCGATGGCGGCCAGTTCGACCGCTGGCTGGAGCTGACGGCCAAGGGCGACACCGGCAGCGCCGAGTGGGAGAACCTGGCCAACGACCCCGCGGTGCGGGACGGCCTGCTGTTCCGCGTGGTCAGCGGCAGCCTGCTGTCGATGCTGTACTGGCACGCCCCGCCGCTGGTGCTGTGGGCCGATCAGGGCGTGGCGCAGGCGCTGTTCTCCAACGTGCTGGCGCTGTGGCGCTCGCTGGGCGCGTTCGTGGTCTACAACCTGTGCTGGATGGCGGCCGGCCTGGGCCTGATGCTGGTGCAGCTGGCGGTGCCGGCGCTGGGCATCCTCACCCTGCCCGCCTGGCTGCTGCTGTCGACCGCCTTCTACGCCTCGCTCTACGCCAGCTTCGTCGACAGTTTCGCCGCCGTCTCGCCCGACTGACGCTCCAGGCCGATCCAGTGGACCAGGCCGCGCTGACGGGCCTGGGCGAATTCATGGCTCAGCAGGGCCCGCTCCTCGTCGCCGCGGGCGGTCAGCTTGATCAGCCGCACCGCCCGGTCGCGGCCATCCGCGCGGGCCGCATAGACCGCCAGCTCCACCCGGGCCAGGGCGCGCTCCCAGTCCACCGGCGCCGGCTCGCCCTCGAGCGGGAACGCCACCACCCCCACCGAGGCGGTGACAGCCAGGTGGTCGCCGGCGTGGGCGATCGGCGTGTCGCCGATGGCGGCCAGCAGCCGCTGTGCCAGCTGGTCCAGCGCCTCGGGGGCGGTCTCGTCCAGCAGCACCAGGAAGCTGGAGTCGGACCATCGGCACAGGCGGTCGGCGTCGCGCACCGCGTCGCGCAGCCGGCTGGCCATCCCGGCCAGCACCGCCGGGGCCGCGGCAGCGCCGAGACGCTCGGACAGTCGCGCCCAGTGGTCGATGTCGACCATCACCAGGCTGCCGCGCAGGCCCGCGGGCGACTGGGCCTGCTGCAGGGCCTGGGCCAGCAGCTGGCGGCGATGCGGCAGGCCCGTCAGCGGATCGCGCCGCCGCGTCCAGCGCGACCACCAGGGCGCCCGGCGCGCGCCCGGCTCAGGACCCTGGCCGCCACGCAGGCGCACGACCAGCAGACCCAGCATCGCTGCCATCGCCAGCAGCGAGCCACCGATCAGCCACTGCACCCGACGCAGCCACTGCTGGCTCTCCAGCCGGGCGGTGGCCAGCAGGTTCTCGGCGCGCAGCCGGTCAAGGTCGAGGTGCTCGGCCTCCTGGTCGCGCCGCTGTCGCAGCTCGCGCAGCGCGGCGTCGCGGTTGGCGTCGTCCTGGGCCTCGGTGAGGCGGCGTTCACGGTGCAGCCACGCCAGCGCCTGGGCATGCTCGCCCACCGCATGCAGCGCGTCGCCCCCCTGGCGCAGGGCCTCGCGCAGCGCGCCCTGCGCCCCCTGACGCTCCCACTGCGCCACCGCCGCGCCCAGTTCGGCCTGTCCGGGCTTGACCTGCCCCAGCGCCAGATGGGCCAGGCCCAGGTTGAACTGCAGCAGCGGATCCAGGCGCCGGTCATCGAAGCGCCGCACCACCGGCAGGGCCTGCTCGATCGAGGCCACCGCCTCGCGCGAGCGCCCGCTGCGGCCCAGCAGGTCGGCCCGGTTGGCCTGCACCAGTGCGCGCAGGCGCGGCATCTCGTGCGATCGCAGCGTGTCCAGCGCCTGGTCCAGGGCGCGCAGCGCCGCCGCCGGGTCGCCCCGGCGTTCCTCGACGCGGGCCCGGTTGAGCAGCACGCGTACGCCGGTTTCGGGGCGGTCGTCGCGCACCGCCAGGCGCTGTGCACTGGCCAGTTGCTCCCGCGCCAGGTCCGACTCGCCCAGACGCTGCGAGGCCACCGCCGCCGCGGCCAGCGACCAGGCCTGCAGGTACAGATCGCCCGCCTGGTCGGCCACCTCGGCGGCCCGCAATTGCAGGCTGCGGGCCTCGATCCACAGGCCCTGGGACTCGGCCCGCAGGGCGCGCAGGCGCAGCAGACGCCACCAGGTGGGCAGGTCACAGCCCGGCAGCTGCGCCGGCGCACAGACGGCGGCGTAGGCCTGCTCGGCGTCGCTGGCGGCGGCCTCGACGTCCTGCACCCGGCCCTCGCGCTCGGCCCGCACCGCTTCCACCAGGCGCGCATCGGCGCGCGCCAGCGAGGCCTGCGGCCCGCTCCAGCCCCGCAGCTCGGCCAGGGCCTCGTCGGCCGCAGCCTCGACATGTCCGGCCGCGGCCACCACGCCGCGGGTGCGCCACCAGTGGCGCCGCCAATCGTCGGCCCCGGCGGGAGGCCGCAGGGCGGCCAGGCGGGCCAGCACACGCTCAGGCGCCTCGTAGCCTTCCTGCACCCAGGCCGACCAGTGCGGCTCGTGCTGTGCCCTCGTCGGCAGGCCCGCCAGCAACAGCGTGGCCAGCACGCCGGCGTGGCGCAGGGTCCAGGCGCGGTGCAGCGGCCTCATGCGGCGGCCTTCCACGGACCGGTCAGGTGCAGCAGGGTCAGCAGACCGCGCTCGCAGGCCTCGTCCAGCGCTTCCAGGTCCGGTACGCCCTCGCGGAACACACCCGGCGGCGCCCCCAGCAGACCGCAGGCCCGGTTGCGACCACCCTGGCGGGCCCTGCGCAGCATGGCGTCGGCCAGCGTGATCGCGCGGGCGCCGTCCAGCACCGGCCCGCCGCCGGACAGCGGCAGGCGCAGGAAACCCATGGACGCCGTCACGGTGATGGACTCGCCGCCCACCGTCATCGGCACACCTGCCAGCACACCCAGCAGCCGGGTCACCAGGCCTTCGGGGTCGGTGTCAGGGCCGGGCGGCGCCAGCACCAGGAACTCCTCGCCCCCCCAGCGCAGCACCAGGTCCGGCTCACGGGTGGCGGCGCGCAGGCGCCGCGCCACCTCGACCAGCACCTGGTCGCCCGCCGCGGCGCCGAAACGGTCGTTGATCGACTTGAAATGGTCCAGGTCGATCAGGCACAGCAGGCCCGTGGCCGGTTCGTTCAGCGGAGGCATCAGGCGCCGGTTGCCCAGGCCGGTCAGCGGGTCGATCGCACTGTCCAGGCGGGCCCGCGCAGGGGCGCCGGCCCGCAGCGTCTGGGTGCTGCGCAGGCGGTGGTAGACCAGCGCCGCCAGCGTGGCCAGCACACCGGCGGCGCCGGTCATCAGCAGCCAGAAGCGGTCGCTCAGCTCGCGCCCGCGCCACTGCGCCTCCTTGAGCTGGTTGTCGGCGATCAGGCGCGCGCGCTCGTCGCGGCGTCGGTCGGCCTCGAAGGCCTCCTGCAGCTCGAGCAGCTGGGTCTGGCGGGTGCGGCGCGCGACCTCGTCGGCCAGCTGGCGGTGCTCGCGCAACGCGTCGTAGGCATCGGCCAGGTGGCCGGCACGTTCCAGGTACAGGCCCAGCTCGACCAGGGAATCGGCGGCGCTGACGATGTCATCGGCCCGCAGGTCGGACTCGATCGACGCACGCACGCGCCGCACGCCCTCTTCCTTGCGCTGCAGCGCGATCAGCGCCAGGCCGGCATTGACCTGGGCCAGGCCCTCGGCCACGGTGTTGCGGGTGCGCCGGGCCATGGGCAGCGCCCGCTCGGCCACGGCCAGGGCCTTGGCGGCCTGGTCGTGGCGCAGGTGGTAGTCGCTGAGGTTGGCCAGGCAGTGGGCCTCGTCGCTGGTGGCTTCGGCGTCGCGGGCCAGCGCCAGCGCCTGCTCCATCGCCTGGAGTTCGTCTTCGCTGCGGCCCTGGTCACCCAGCTGCATCGCCTGGACGGTCAGCGCATGCGACTGCGCCAGCTGGTCGCCATGCTGGCGGGCCAGCTGCAGCGCCTGCTCCTGCATGGTGCGCGCCGCATCGCGCTGTCCGACGCGCCACAGCACGTCGGACAGCGTGGTGCGCAGCTCACTGCGCCGCCAGGTGGCGCCGCTCTGGTCGGCGTCGCGAATCGCCACCTGCAGCGTGCGCGCGGCTTCGTCGTAGCGGCCCTGGCCCTGCAGCACCAGCGCGTGCAGATGGGCACAGCTGTGGCGCAGCCCCGGCGTGGGCGAGGCCGCCAGGGCCGGCGCCGCCTGCTGCAGCAAGGCATCGGCACGGCCCAGCGTGCCGGTCTTGCGCTGGCGGGCGGCGCGCAGGCAGGTGCTCAGCGCGCCGGCATCGCGCAGCAGCCCGGGGTCGCTGGCGGCGGCGGCCGCCGCGTCGATGCGCGTGATCACCTGGTCGGTGGCACGCATGTCGCCGCGCCACAGATAGGCCTCGGCCAGCACGCGCTGGCCCTCCAGCCATTCGGGCCGCTCGGCGGGCAGGCCTTCCAGCGCCTGCTGCAGGTCGGCCACGACCTGCTCGGGGTCGGCCCAGGCGCGCTGTTCCCAGCGCAGCAAGGTGGCGCTGTCCAGCGACGCCCAGGCGCCAGCGGCGACCAGGGCGGCCGCCAACGGCAGGGCACGGCGCAGGACCCGCCAGCGTGTCATTCGATCGGCGTCAGCTTGGCCACGCTCAGCGCCAGCCACTTCAGACCGTGCCGGCCGAAGCGCACCTGGGCGCGGGCATCGTCACCCGCCCCCTCGAGGGTGACGATCACCCCCTCGCCGAACTTGCTGTGGAACACCCCCTGCCCCACCCGCAGCCCATGCCCGGCCGCCTTGGCCTGGGCCTCGGCCATCGCCCGCGGCAGCGGGGCCGGTGGCGCCACCGGCGCGGCGCGGCCAGCCCCGACCATCGAGCCCAGGCCGCTGCCGCGCTGCCAGGCCTGCTGGTAGTCGCGCGCGAATCCCGAACCGAAGCCCTGGTTGCGCGGCGTCAGCCACTTCAGGCCGTCCTCGGGCAGCTCATCCAGGAAGCGGCTCTTGACGTTGTAGCGCGTCTGCCCGTGCAGCATGCGGGTCTGGCTGAAGCTCAGGTACAGGCGCTGGCGGGCGCGCGTGATGGCCACGTACATCAGCCGACGTTCCTCTTCCAGACCATCGGCATCCGACATCGCGTTCTCGTGCGGGAACAGGCCTTCCTCCAGACCGGTGATGAACACCGCGTCGAATTCCAGGCCCTTGGCCGAGTGCACCGTCATCAACTGCACCGCGTCCTGCCCGGCCTGGGCCTGGTTGTCGCCGGCTTCGAGCGCCGCGTGGGTGAGGAAGGCGGCCAGCGGCGACATGATCTCGCCGGTCTCGGCGTCGGGGGTCAGGTCCACCGGCGCCACCGCCGGTGGCTCGCCGGGCCTGGGCGCAGCGATCTGGCCGGGACCATGCTCATCCACCGGCAGGGCCACCGCATCCTTGCCGAAGCCTTCCTGGGTGACAAAGGCCTCGGCGGCGTTGACCAGTTCCTCCAGGTTCTCGATGCGGTCGGTGCCTTCCTTCTCGGTGCGGTAGAAGTCGACCAGGCCGGAGCGCTGCAGCATGTGCTCGATGATCTCGCGCAGCGTCAGGCCCAGCGTGGCGTTGCGCATGCTGTCGACCAGCGCATTGAAGGCGATCAGGTTGGCGCCGCCCTTGCCGCCCACCGCGCCCACGCTCTGCCACAGGCTGCGGCCGCTCTGGCGCGCGGCGTCCTGCAACTGCTCCAGCGTGCGCGCGCCGATGCCGCGGGTGGGGAAATTCACCACCCGCAGGTAGCTGGTGTCGTCGTGGCAGTTCTCGATCAGGCGCAGGTAGGCCAGTGCGTGCTTGATCTCGGCGCGCTCGAAGAAGCGCAGGCCGCCGTAGACGCGGTACGGAATGCCGGCGTTGAACAGCGCCGACTCGATCACCCGGCTCTGCGCATTGCTGCGGTAGAGCACCGCGATCTCGCGCCGCGGCAGGCCCTGGCGGTGCAGCTGCTGGGCCTCCTCGAGCAGCCACTGGGCCTCGTTGAAGTCGCTGGCGTTCTCCTGCACCCGCACCGGCTCGCCGTGGCCGGCCTCGGTGCGCAGGGTCTTGCCCAGGCGGCGGCTGTTGTGGGCGATCAGCGCGTTGGCGGCGTCCAGGATGTGGCCGCTGGAGCGGTAGTTGGTTTCCAGCTTGATCAGGTGGCCGACGCGGAACTCACGCTCGAAGTCGGCCATGTTGCCGACCTGGGCGCCGCGGAAGGCGTAGATGCTCTGGTCGTCGTCGCCCACCGCCAGCACCGCGGTGTCGGGGCCGGCGAACATCTTCAGCCAGGCGTACTGCAGGCGGTTGGTGTCCTGGAACTCGTCGACCAGGATGTGGCGGAAGCGCCGGCGGTAGTGCTCGCGCAGCAGCGCGTCGTCGCGCAGCAGCTCGTAGGTGCGCAGCATCAGCTCGGCGAAATCGACCACGCCCTCGCGCTGGCACTGGTCCTCATAGGCCTGGTAGACCTGCACCAGCGTCTGCGTCTGGCCGTCGCGCACCGGCACGTCCTTGGGGCGCTGGCCGTTCTCTTTCGCGTCGGCGATGAACCAGGTGACCTGCTTGGGCACGAAGCGCTCTTCATCCAGCTGCATCGCCTTGATGACGCGCTTGACGGCGCTGAGCTGGTCGCCGCTGTCCAGGATCTGGAAGCTCTGCGGCAGGCCGGCGGCCTTCCAGTGGGCGCGCAGGAAGCGGTTGCACAGGCCGTGGAAGGTGCCGATCCACATGCCACGCACATTGACCGGCAGCATCGCACCCAGGCGGGTGAGCATCTCCTTGGCCGCCTTGTTGGTGAAGGTGACGGCCATCACGCCGCCGGGCGAGACGCGCCCGGTCTGCAGCAGCCAGGCGATGCGGGTGGTCAGCACCCGCGTCTTGCCCGAGCCCGCACCGGCCAGGATCAGGGCCGGCTCGTCGGGCAGCGTCACGGCGGCCAGCTGCTCGGGATTGAGACCGCGCAGCAGTCCCTGGGCGTCGGGGCGTGCAGACGCCTCGGAAGATGCCGAAAAAACCATCGCCGGATTGTAGGGATGCGCGGGCACCTCTAGAATCGGCCACCGGGCCCAAATTCTGGCGCCCGGTTTTTTGTGCCCGCTCGCCTCAGATCTGAGGACGCACTGCAGCGGCCACGTGACCGGCCCCCAGGTCAAGCGCTCGCAGCCCTTGGCCGACGCACTGCCTTCAACGCGTCGGCGCCTTCACTGGAGCTTCGAGATGGAAATCTTTGACTACGACAACATCCTGCTGCTGCCGCGCCAATGCCGCGTGGAAAGCCGCTCGGAATGCGACACCGGCATCGACTTCGGTGGCCGCCGCTTCAAGCTGCCGGTGGTCCCGGCCAACATGAAGACGGTGGTCGACGAGCGCATCACCGAATACCTGGCCGCCAACGGCTACTTCTACGTGATGCACCGCTTCGACCTGGACAACGTGGCCTACGCCCGGTCCATGCGCGACAAGGGCCTGTTCGTGTCGATCAGTGCCGGCGTCAAGCAGGCCGACCGCGAGATGGTCGACCGCCTGGCCGCCGAGGGCGTGGGCGCCGACTACATCACCATCGACATCGCCCACGGCCATGCCGAGAGCGTGCGGCAGATGATCGATTACATCAAGCAGCGTCTGCCCAAGACCTTCATCATCGCCGGCAATGTGGGCACGCCCGAGGCGGTGATCGACCTGGAGAACTGGGGCGCCGACGCCACCAAGGTGGGCATCGGCCCGGGCAAGGTGTGCATCACGCGGCTGAAGACCGGCTTCGGCACCGGCGGCTGGCAACTCTCGGCGCTGAAGTGGTGCGCCCGCGTGGCCACCAAGCCGATCATCGCCGACGGCGGCATCCGCCACCATGGCGACATCGCCAAGAGCGTGCGCTTCGGCGCCAGCATGGTGATGGTGGGCTCGCTGTTCGCCGGCCACGAGGAATCGCCCGGCAAGACGGTGGAGGTCGACGGCCAGCTCTACAAGGAGTACTTCGGCTCGGCCTCGGACTTCAACAAAGGCGAATACAAGCACGTTGAAGGCAAGCGCATCCTCGAGCCGGTCAAGGGCCAACTGGCCGACACGCTGCGCGAGATGCGCGAGGACCTGCAAAGCAGCATCAGCTACGCCGGCGGCCGCCAGCTGGGTGATCTGCGCCGCGTCAACTACGTCATCCTCGGGGGTGAAAACGCCGGGGAACACCTTCTGATGTAACGCTCCACGGTGAACCGGCGTTTCGACGCCCCGCCAGGGGCGTCACAACGCCAACGGACACCCAGTGATGTGACCCTCCACCGTGA